>CALRLV020000110.1:0-8867 GCA_943368895.1 Ferrovibrio terrae | reverse complement strand
TTTTTGATGTATAATACATCAGTTAGCACTGTTCAAACTTGTCTTCTAGCGGTCGGCATGTCAATATGGGATGTCTAAAGATTGAGGGAACCCGCCATGACAACCAGCGACGATGACTATGTCTATGATGAAGCAAGTGGCGAGTGGATGCCGGCCTCGGAATTGGCTGCGCGGACGCAGGCTGAAAGCGCGGTCGTGGTGCGCGATGCGGTTGGCAATATCTTGCAAGACGGCGACGCCGTGGTTCTGGTGAAAGACCTCGACGTAAAGGGTGCGGGGCAAAATTTGCGCCGGGGCACCGTGATCCGCTCGATCCGCCTGACAGGCGATGCGCAGGAAATTGACTGCAAACATGACACTATTCGCGGCCTCGTGCTGCGCGCGGAATTTGTCCGCAAGCATTGAAACGGGCTCCTGAATTGGCCGCAGAACTTGGCCAATTCCTCGACTAAAGGGTTTCCTATTGGCTCAATTGCGGCCGTACTTGAGACTTTGGAGAGGCAAATCAGCAAGAAAAATTATGAATCGCAGTTGCGCAAAAAATTTTTTGGAACTGATTTAATCACCTTGCTGCCAGCCCCGGAAGTTGCGTTGCAGTTCTAAAATAAACCATAAATACTCAAAAAATGTCATACTATTCTGTTGATTGGTTCGTTTGGCTAATTCGGGCAAAAACTAGATATCAACCATAGTCATTACCTAACAAGACAGCATTTTCTCTATTGGTAGGATTTTATTTACCACGTTTCTCAACTCCGGATTCAGAACTCAATTCTAGGCTTGTCAGGTATTCAAAACGAATACACCTCGCTCGTAGCGGGGAATAACCAGTATGGATGAGGGGCTAGAAATGCTCAGCGTAAACACGAACCAAGGCGCCATGGTCGCGCTTCAAACTCTGAATAAGACCAATTCCGACCTCGACAAAACCCAGAACGCAATTTCGACGGGTTTGAAGGTCGCCTCCGCAAAAGATAATGGTGCGATCTGGGCTATCGCCAATAAGATGCGCTCTGACGTTGGCGCTTATGACCGCGTCCGTGAATCGACTGACCGCGCCGCATCCATCCTCGACACCGGCATTGCCGCTGGCGAGAGCATCATGGAACTTCTGAACGAAATGAAGGGCAAGGCTTTGGCCGGGACGCAAGCTGGTAACTCGGCTTCTGCACAAGCAGCGCTTGCTGCTGACTTTGCCCAGCTTCGTGACCAGATCACCAGCGTCATCGCAAACGCTTCGTTCGACGGTGCTAACATGATCCAAGCTACGCCAAGCTCAGCTGTGTCCTTGGGCGACGCCGCAGGCGGCAACACCATCACCGTGGCCGGTGCCAGCTTGGCATTGGGCGGCACGATTGTGACCGTCGCAGCAGGCAGTGTTTTGACTGACAACACCACTTCGGGCACCGCCTTGGGTCTCGTGAACGCTTCCATCACCAATTTGGGTACCCAATTGGCTACTTGGGGTGCGGGCGCAAAGCGTTTGGATGTGCACCGCACGTTCATCGGTAAGCTGCAAGATGCGTTGAACAACGGGATCGGGGCTATCGCAGACGCCGACCTCGCCAAGGAAAGCGCGAAGCTGCAGGCCCTGCAAACCAAGTCTCAGCTTGGCATTCAGGCTCTGTCGATCGCCAACAGCTCGTCGCAATCGGCACTGTCGCTCTTCCGCTAAACCGAACAGCAACAATAAACTCCTTCAAATTGGGCTCAGGCGGAAAAGCTTGGGCCCTTTTTTATTGCGCATCTCATTTGGCTTTGATCGGTCGATGACAGATTTAGTGTGCGAACCTTTCGCGCACCAGCTCGCAAATATTCGCCATTTAGAAGAATTTTGCAGCCTTAAATGATATGGACTCGCCTTGGCATCTATAGATCAAGTAAACACCATCATTTTTGTCAAATCAGTCTCCTGGAGATGATATATCCAAGACAAATTCACTTCCTAATGACAAAAAAAATACTTCAGAGTTTGTATTTTAGGCCTATCTGTACTGCGCTTTTTAGCCCGCAAGCGTAAGGTGGTGATTTACTCGGGTCACTTTATTGTTACAACAATTCCCCCAGAGCACAGATCTGTCTTTACAGTTTCTATTTGCGACGGGGTCACTATGTCAGGCATTCGAAGTCTTTCCGCCCTTAGCGCGTCGGCATCCACCAGTCGGGTGCTTAATCTGCACAGTGTCGCGGAAACGTTTTCAGGAGAGCTCGACTATAGCAGTTCGCCCTTTTTCCGAAATTCCGTCCTCAACCAGTCTGTGATCGTTAAGCATCGGTTTCGCAGCGACGAGGTCTATTTGGTGCCCAGTGGCGGGCCGGTGGGTACCAAGCTTATCTTTCCTTTAGACCGATCCGACTTACGGGTTGGCGGGCAATATATCTTCATCAATGAGACGGGCTATAAGGACTCGCTGATCAATGTTTTAGGCGATAAGGGCGAGGACTTTGAGCATGATCTCGAAACCCTCCGCCTCTTGAACACCATCCCCTCGCTCGATCCATTTTTGGTCCGCGAGCAATTGCGTCGTCATAATCGTGCGCCTGCGGATTGTTATTTTTCCATCTCGCCAGCCGATACCGCCCGTATGCTGACTTTTACGGAGGTGGAGATGTTTCCGCTGATCCAATTGGCCTTTGGCTCAGGCAGTTCAGACATAAACCCCGAGTTGGTAGGGCGTTTGGCCAGTGCCCTATTGTCGACCAATGCGGATTCACGGCTTGAGCCCCTGCGCCTGACCTTGGGCCTAGAGGGTAGTCAATTCCGGGATGGCATTTTCAGCTGGAAGGGCTTTATCTTTTACAAGTGGCAATTCAGCGAAAGCATGGTGGCTTTGAGTAAAATTGGGCCAGAAATGGACGCGATCAAAATCAAAGGCCGTCCAGACCGCATGAGCCGTGAGCTGGCAACAGATCTTAAGAAGAGCATTCGTGAGAATATTCGCGCAACAGCTTCAAATTGCTCGCGCGTATTGGCTCTCTATGATGATGCCTTCCGTGATCTGGTTCAGCGCGGCCACACCGCAGCATTCCGAAAATTCTTACTGGACGCGCCTTTCTTGTTTGTCGAACTCGGCCATATGATGGGGATGGTATCCCATATTGTGTCCTATTGGGCGTATCGGTACCGTAGTGCTGAGAAGGGCGGGATTGATATGGAGGAATATCTCGACATCCTGCGCGAGTTCAGCATCGGCTTGGCACCGCGACGTCATTAGACCCCAAAAATCCCCCATTTTCCTACAGGTTTATGACGATAATTTAATTATCTGAGGGCATTGCCGCGCTGAAACTCGCACGTTACCCTCCGGAAAAATGGGGGACTAACATGTTAAAGATTACCGGCCTGACGCATGTCTATAGCAATGGCGTAAAGGCGCTGGACAATATCAATTTGACGATTGCGCCGGGCATGTACGGTCTGCTCGGGCCCAATGGTGCTGGCAAGTCCACGCTGATGCGCACCATCGCTACCCTGCAAACGCCGACCTCCGGCGCGATTGAGTTTGGCAAGATTGATGTGCTGCAACAGCCAGAACTCTTGCGTGAGACCTTGGGCTATCTGCCGCAAGATTTTGGCGTCTATCCGCGTGTGACAGCCAAAGACATGCTGAACCACATGGCCATTCTAAAGGGCTTTGCAGGCGCTAAAGAGCGCAAGGAAGTGGTTGAAGGCCTCCTAAACCAAGTCAATCTTTGGCAAGTTCGTAACAAGGCCATTGCGGGCTTTTCCGGCGGGATGCGGCAACGCTTTGGCATCGCGCAAGCCTTGATTGGTGCCCCCAAACTCATCATCGTCGATGAACCCACCGCGGGCCTAGACCCTGAAGAGCGCAACCGCTTCTTGAACCTGTTGGCCGCCATTGGCGATGAAGTGGTCGTGATCCTTTCGACCCATATTGTGGAAGATGTCGCGGATCTTTGCCCGGCCATGGCCATTCTGGCCGGTGGGAGGATTGTCGCCGAGGGCGCACCCAAAGACCTAACCCACGCTCTGTCGGGTCGTGTCTGGCGCAAGACAATCGGGCGCGCGGCGCTAGCGGACTATCAGGCGCGGATGCAAGTCATCTCCTCGCGCCTATTTGGCGGTGAGACCGTCATTCATGTGTTGGCCGACCAAGAGCCAGAGCCTGGCTTTAGCGCCGTCGAGGGTGGGCTAGAAGACGTCTATTTCTCAACCCTCGCTGCCATGCGCGCGGCTGCTTGAGATCGGGACAGACACCATGAAATCCTTGCGCCAATTCCTGTCTGTGGCCGGCTTTGAGTTCGGCTATCAGCTTCGTAACCCGGTACTCTGGGTCAGCTTTACGCTCTTCTTCCTTTTGACCTTCGGGGCCGTCACCGTCGATGAAATCCAGATCGGCGGCACCGGCAATACGAATATCAATTCGCCCTTCGCCATCAACCAAACCATGATGGTCATGGGTATTTTTGCTCTCTTTGCCGTGACTGCCTTTGTCGCCAACTCGGTCACGCGCGATGATGAGACCGGCTATGGCCCCATCTTACGCGCAACACGTTTGGGCAAAGGGGCTTATCTTTATGGACGGTTTGCTGGCTCTTGGCTGGCAGCGGCTGTGGGCTATTTGTCGGTGCCGTTGGCAATCGTGATCGGCTCTCTGATGCCATGGCTCGATCAAGAGAAGGTGGGGCCGCTGATCTTGGCCCATTATGCTTTTGCTTATTTCATCATCGCCTTGCCGATGCTGTTCGTATTTGGCGCGATGCTGTTTGCCTTTGCCACGGCAACCCGGTCGATGATGGGGGCCTATTTGGGCCTAATCGGCATTCTGGTGGCTTGGGTGACCACGGGCATCCTGTTTGACAAGCCCGACATGAAGGACATTGCCGGCCTGTTTGACCCAACCGGCGTCAGTGCCTTGTTCCGGCAGACCGAATATTGGACAGCGGCAGACCGCAATACGCGTCTGCCGGAACTTGTCGGAACATTTCTGCAAAACCGGGCTATTTGGCTGTCGGTCGCTTTGGCCTGCTTGGGCCTCTCCTACCTCATCTATCGCCCAGGCGGCAAAGGCGTGAAGGCAGACAAAGCAGCTAAGGCGGGCAAAGCCATCGCTGGACCAATCGTGGCCACAGCCCCCGTCGTCGCACCTGTCCTCACTGGCCAAGTTCGCTTGACGCAGCTGTGGGCGCGCGCCGCCTTTGACGTGAAAGCCGTGATGTTCAGCCCGGCCTTCTTTGTATTGTTGGTCTTGGGCCTCTTTAATGCCATGGGTGCCCTTCTGTATGCGGATGAAGTGCGGGGCACCGCGATTGAGCCTGTCACGCGCTTGATGGTCGTGGCCTTACAGGGTTCGTTCTCTATTATTCCCATCATTATTGCAGGCTTTTATGCCGGTGACCTTGTCTGGCGCGACCGCGAGCGCCGCATGGCAGAGATTATCGACTCTACGCCGGTCAGCGATTGGGCTTTTGTCTTCCCCAAAGTATTGGCGATCTTCCTCGTACTTTTGGCGACCAATATAGTGGGCATGTTGGCGGCGATGGGGGTGCAGCTATTTAAGGGTTATACAGGCCTTGAACCCATGGGCTATGTGCTCTGGTGGATTGTGCCCGGCACGATTTCCGGGCTGCAGCTCGCAATTCTCGCCGTCTTTTTCCAAGCGCTCTCGCCAAACAAATATGTCGGTTGGGGTTGTTTGGTGGTTTATCTCGTCGCCTCCATCACCTTGGCTAGCATGGGCTTCCAACACAATTTGTACAATTTTGGCGGCAGCCCCGGCATGCCTTTAAGTGCCTTTAACGGCACGGCGCATTTCTGGATTGGTAAAACGTGGTTTGACCTCTATTGGGGGGCATTCTGTGTTGTTCTAGTGATCCTTGCTTATGGACTATGGCGTCGCGGCGCGGAGACGCGACTGATGCCGCGCATCAACCGCTTCCCCCGCCGTATGATGGGTACGACCGGGATTGTGCTGGCTTCGGCAATTACCGCCTTCGCAGGTCTGGGCGGTTGGATCTACTACAACACGAATGTGCTCAATCGCTATCAGTCGAGCGTTGCGGGCGAAGAAAGCCTTGCCAATGCCGAGAAAGCCCTCGCCCAATATGAGGAGATGCCAGGCCCCACGATCACGGACGTCAAGCTTACCGTCAATTTGCGCCCGAAGGATCGCCAAGCTGATGTGACGGGCAGCTATGTCATCGAAAACCAAACCGGTGCCCCGCTGACCCGAATGATTGCCGTATTGCCCGAAAAGGCGACTGTCGAGCAGGCGAGTCTCTCAGTCCTTGGCGTAGTCGTTGAAAAGGCTTGGCCAGACTATAGCACCACGCTCTATCGGTTTGAGAAGCCGATGGCACCGGGCGAAAAGCGCATTGTGACGTTTCAAACCACCTATGGCCGCAAGGGCTTTACCAATGGCAGCGGTCAAAGCCGACTGATCGCCAATGGTACTTTCCTCAATAATTTCGAACTGACGCCCATCCTTGGTGTCTCGCGCGGCAATTGGCTGACCGATCGGTCCAAAAGGCGCAAATATGGCCTCGACCCGGACCGTCGCCCCTATAAGCTCGAGGATCCCAAGGGTGACGCGCATCATTATTTGCGGCCAGACAGCCATTGGGTGAATGCCGATATCACTGTCAGCACCGATGATGATCAAATTCCCATCGCGCCTGGCTACCAAGTGTCAGAGACGAAGAAGGATGGCCGCATCACGCGTCGCTTTGTAACCGAAGCCCCCATCCATCACTTCTTCTCGGTCCAATCCGCGCGCTATGGCGTGAAGCGCTCACAAGTCCAAGTGGCGGGTAAGCCTGTCTCGGTCGAGCTCTATCATCACCCGAAACACACGGCGAACTTAGAGCGGATGGAGAAGGCGGCGCATCGGTCTTTAACCCTGTTCTCTGAGCGCTTCTCGCCCTATCAGTTCCGCCAATTCCGCATCTTGGAATTCCCTGCCTATGAAACCTTCGCCCAGTCGTTTGCCAATACCGTGCCCTTTAGCGAAGACATTGGCTGGCTGCAGGCTAATCGTGACGCCACGAAGATTGACCTGGTGACCTTCGTTACCGCGCACGAAATTGCCCACCAATGGTTTGCCCACCAATTTGTGGGCGGCGACAAACAGGGTTCGACCATGTTGTCAGAAAGCTTTTCTCAATATGGTGCGCTTTTGGTGATGGAAGACCTGTTAGGGCCAGAACATGTCCGCCAATTCCTGAAGAATGAGCTCGATTCCTATCTTGGCGCACGCGGCAGCGAAGCGGTAGAAGAATTGCCGCTCAATCGGGTCGAGAACCAAGGCTATATCCATTATAATAAGGGTGCCTTGGTGATGTACTTCCTACGCAATGAAGTGGGCGAGGCACCCGTCAATGCCGCCATTCGCAAAGTGATCGCTCAATTCGCGTTCAAGCCAGCCCCCTATCCGACCAGCGCGCAATTCATCACCTACCTGCGTGCTGAAGTGGGGCCAGACCCGGTCAAACAACAGCTAATCACCGATCTGTTTGAGAAAATCACCCTCTATGATGCCAAGGCAAATACGGCCACACGGGTCAAGCTTCCTGATGGACGCTGGCAAGTGACGCTGACGGTTGAGGCCAAAAAACTCTATGCCGACGGCGAAGGCAAAGAGACCGAGGCCCCCATGTCAGAAATCTGGGAAGTTGGTGTCTTTAGCAAAAAGCCTGAGGACAAAGACTTCACCAAAGCCAATGTCTTGGCCTTTGAGCGTCGCCCGATCCGCAGCGGCCGCCAGCAAGTGGTCCTAACGCTGCCCGCCGGCCCCGAACCCGCCTTTGCTGGCGTGGACCCCTATGTAAAGCGGATCGACCGCAATAGCGACGATAACCTCATCGCTATTGAGGCGGCCAAGGGGGGGAAGTGAGGGGACCTGCGCTATCTGTGTGCCTCACTTAAAATGGGTCCAGATCGAAGCCTACCCCCAACCATGTGATCCCGGACGGCGAAGCCGATCCGGGACCTCTGCCCGCAAAGTCCTATGGGGTCCCCGCTCTTCGCTGACGCTCCGGCGGGGATGACATTATTTTGGATGGTTTTTATCTAGAAGCGCTTTGGTGCCCATTCTGGTCACCCAACCGCTTCGAATATCGTGATCGGGCTATTTGTCGCGTCAAGTCCAGATTTCCGTTGGAAATCTGCCGCGTCGCGGCGCGCAGCGGACTTGACCCGTCAAATCGCCCACAAACAATCGAATTTGGCCTTTGGTGCTGGCAGGGCCTGCACCAAAGCCTTCCAGATGAAAACACGACCCCAACCATGTCATCCCGGACGGCGAAGCCGAGTCCCAGACCTCGTGCCGCATAGTCCCCTGAGGTCCCCGCTCTCCACTACGCTCCGGCGGGGATGACATCGTGGGGGTGGGGAGTGCGCATAGATAAAAATCTATCCCACACCTAACTAACCCCAGCTAATCTTGTCTCGTTCGCAACAAAGAGGCCTAACCGTTTTAGCGGCGGTTCTGGTTGCGGAATGGATAAGCGGGAGAAAGCGAGGCAGACGTGGCTGCCTTGTGGTGTCAAGGGGAGTAGCTAGTCCCTTGCCCGGTGCGCTTGAGCCTGACTGCCGTGTGAAGCCAAGGTGAAGGACTTCGGTGAAGCCTTGGGTGCACCCCAAATGGGCTGGTTGTTAGCGGTGTTATGCACTGTTATCCGCCAATCCAAAGTCGGAGCAGAGTACCTCCACCCTTCTGGGTGGAAAGGGCATGATCTGGGGCCTTTACGTACGAGGCGGAGGATACCAAACCACCAGCGGTGGGCTCGTTACCCACTCTTGGGCGTACAGCCTTATCCAACCGGGGCGCACGGTCAGCGTCGTATTCCGGGCCAGTCCGTTAATCTGGCCCACCTATTTGGCGCAAACCCTGCGCCCCGGTACCTCT
>CALRLV020000109.1:0-8877 GCA_943368895.1 Ferrovibrio terrae | reverse complement strand
GCACCGGTGCCAAGAAAGGCGGGGTCGCGCCACGATGGTCGGGGGAGGGCAGATACATGTTAAACGTGTGACGCTTTTTAGCCTCCCAATCATGCAAGCTTAGAAAATAGCCGTCAGCCACAATTGGGTGGGTACCGAAGCCGTCAATCGGTGCGGTCAGTTCTACCCGCTGCGATACCCGGCCAATGGTTGGCCCATAGCTTTCGCATTCAATAAAGGTCTCGCCAAAGCGGAACCAACCCGTGCCCATGAATTTATCACCAACAGTCAGGCGCACATGGCAATCCATGGGGCGACGATTGGCGTCGATGGAATAAATGATGTCGCGCATCACGCTCGGGTCGGGCTCGGCGATAAAGCAATGAGCGCGCAGGGTGGTTTGGCCGTCACCATGATGGGTGAAGCGAAATTCCTCTTCGCCGCGCGCCTGATCCATCATGTGCGGCTTCTTTGAGGTATAGGCAATTTTGCCAGTGATCGTGCGGTGTGCCATCCCATCCTCCTCGGTGTCGTCAACAAAAGCCTATAGGAAATGCTGGCAGAACCAAAGTGGCAATTGCGCTTGTCTGCGGGATTAGGGCTGAATTTCCTGCCCGTCCCAGGCAAATATTCGACCGGTTTGCGCGGGGGTTAGTTCCGCCAATACCGATAACAGGGCTGCTGCTGCCGTATCCGGCTCAAAAATCTCATTCTTGGTATAACGCTGCAAGAAGGGCTCCGACATGGCGCTGCGCACGGTGCCAGGGTGCAGACCGACGCAAATCACCTGCGGGCGGCGGGCGGCCAGTTCAATCGAAGCGGTGCGGATCAACTGATTGAGCGCAGCCTTGGTCGCACGATAGCTGTACCAACCCCCGGTCCTATTATCGCTGATTGAACCCACGCGGGCTGAGAGTGAGGCCATGATGGCGCGTCTGTCGCGCGCAAGCAAAGGCGAAAAGTGCTTCAAGACCAGAGCTGGTCCAATCGTATTGATGCGGAACATGCGGGCCATGGTTTCAGGATCAAGCTCTTTCAAGCCCTTTTCCGGGCGAATATGCTCGCCCTCATGCAAAATTCCAATCGTATTGATGATCAGATCTACACCGCCCTCAAGCTGGCAAGCCGCTGCCGCTTGTCTCACGCTTTCTTCGTCTTCAAGATCGAACGGGACACTCGTCATACGGGAATCGGGATTCTCTATCGGTTTGCGACTGAGCGCAAAGAGTCGTTCGGTGCTGCCCATCGTCAGCAGTGTACGAATTAGGGCGGCGCCAATAGCACCGCTGGCACCAAGGATGATGATGTTCCGAAAGCCTGTTTGCGTCATGATGGATAATACGCAATTTGGAGCGACTTGGACTTTGGCTTTAAGGCCAATGAGCCGGCCTTAGACAGTTGCGCCAAGCAAAGCTTTGACTTGATCGCGGCCCGGCATCGAGGTTTGCGCGCCAGCTGTTAAGGTAGCTGCCGCGCCCGCTGCGCAGGCATAGGCCAAAGCCTTGGCGACCGAGCCTTCGGATAAGAAGGCGACCATAAAGGCCCCCACAAAGGTGTCGCCGGCACCAGTCGTATCCACCGGCACAACGGCAGGCGAGGCACTGCGCGCAATCTCTTTGCCGCCTTGGAAGGCCACGGCCCCTGCTGCCCCCAAGGTCTGGATGATCAGGGCTTTTGAGCCATTGAGTTGATCGCCATAGAAGGCGGCCTCAGTTTCATTCACGACCAAAATGTCTGCGCGGTCTAGAATCCTCTGGGGGAGGGCTTGGGCTGGTGCGAGATTGATGCACAAAAGACCTGTAACCGTGTCGGCAAGATAGGCGATGGTCTCAATGGGTAGTTCGAGCTGACACAAGGTCGCATCATAATCGCCCGTCATATCTGCCAGAGTAACTGCGGATACCAAGGCATTGGCCCCCGGCGCCACAACGATTTGATTTTCGCCTTTGTCGTCTACCGCGATAAGGGCGACCCCGGTCGCAACGTCGCTCAAGATGGACACGCCTTCCAAATTGACCTGGTTTGACGTGAGCAGAGCCAACGCCTGCTCGCTCGCCCCATCCTTGCCAATGCAGCCAAACATGGAAACCTCCGCCCCCAGTTTACGCGCCGCCAACGCTTGGTTTGCGCCTTTCCCACCCGGATAATGCGCCAAGACGCCGCCGCTGACCGTCTCGCCAGGTCTGGGTAAGGTATGGACGCGCGCGACAATATCGAGATTGATGGAGCCAATGACACGAATGCGGGGTGGGTTTTTCATGCCAAATACCTCAACAGCAAGGACAGGACCGCCGCGGCATCGGCTTTTGAAACCCAGCTTGCATTAAACGCCCCGCCAACCGCCTCGCGAAACTCCACTGCGGTATGGCCGCGGGTCAATTGACTTTCGGTTTCTACGTCAATTCGACAAGGTCGCAGCTGAAAGGCTTTTGGTGCCAACAAATAAGCAATCACGCACGGATCATGCAGGGGTGCGCCTGTAGCCGGCTGATCGGGCTCGGACGTATCCATGAGATTAGCTGATAGAGCGTTGGAGAAGGCCAGCATCTCTGCAACCAGTTTCGCGATTGGCGTGCCCACGGCTGTGATCGCTTCTACCCAAGCCCGTGTGCCACGTACCTGGTGGGTCGCATCAAGGCCAAAAACGATAAGCTTGCATCCGCTCTTGAAAACAATGTCGGCGGCTTCTGGGTCTGCATAAATGTTGTATTCCGCCGACGCCGTGATATTGCCGCCTTCGCGCCTCGCACCGCCCATGAGGACGATTTGATGCAGGCGGCGCGCTGTTTCTGGGGCTGTTTGGATCAACGCCGCGATATTCGTCATCGGGCCAGTCACGGCCAGACTAATCGTATCTGCGGGCGCTGAATTAATCGTCTTCATAAGGAAATTAATCGCGTCGCTTGAGGCAGGGCCGAGCAGAGGCTCGGTACTAGGATAGCGACCCAGGCCCTCTGGTCCATGAAAGTCATCGGCTAAGATTGGCTCGCGGACAAGCGGCTTAGCCAAGCCAGCATGGACAGGCACGTCATCACGACCCGCAACTTGTCGGATCAGGCAGGCGTTGCGCGTGGTTTTGGCCAGCGCAACATTGCCAGCTGTGGTTGTCACGCCCAATAGATGGAGGCGGTCGCGTGCACCAAAGGCGAGCGCCAAAGCAACCGCGTCGTCTACGCCGGGGTCACAGTCGAGAATAAGAGGGATAAGGCTCATACCGTGCGTGCAGCCTTATCCTTGTCATTGCTGGCTTTGATCATGGATCGAACAGCTTCCCATTGGGCATCATCCCAAGCGCGCAGGCCTGAGAAGTTTCCACCCGTGGCTTGATAGGCCGCCCCATCAATCGCAATCGTCTGCCCATTCACATAATGGGCACCCTTGGCCATCAGGAACACCGCCAGATTGGCAAGCTCTGTCATTTCACCGACCCGGCCCATGGGGTTTGCCGAACGCTCGGCACTTTCCATGCTTGCACCGGGCGACAAACGGTCTGTCATGCCCTTGGTTGGGAAGGGACCGGGCGCGATATTGTTGAAGCGGATGCCATAGCGGCCCCACTCCACCGCCAAGGACTCAGCCATGGCGCGAATGCCCGATTTTGACATGGCCGACGGGACGGTAAAGGCTGACCCATTCCACACCCATGTCGTCAGAATATTGATGACATTGCCCTTCTTGCCTTCGGCAATCCAACGCTTGCCAATGTCGAGCGTCATGTAAAACGTGCCACGGAAAACGATATTGGCGATGGCATCAAAGGCGCGGGGCGAGAGGTCTTCGGTTTTTGAAATGAAGTTGCCCGCCGCATTATTGACGAGGCCCGTTAGCGCGCCGCCATCGGCCCAGATCAGATCGATGGTTTCGCGGATCGCTTCGGCGTTGCGGATGTCGCAGGGCAAAGCGACGACTTTGCCGCCATGGCGTCCCACCAGTTCGTCGCGCGTCTCTTCCAGCACCGCCCCACGGCGGCCCAGAATATAGACGGTCGCGCCGAGGGCGAGGAAGGCTTCGGCCATTTCCTTGCCGAGACCGGTGCCACCGCCGGTCACAAGTATGCGCTCACCCGACATCAAGCCGGTCCGAAACATGAGTTTCTCAACATCCATTGGCGCTGCGCTCCCCTATTTTGATTATGATTTGGGAGAGCATATTGCATTTATCGGCCTTGGGAAGGCATGCACCCTCGGCTCGCAGCAAAAGATGCTGTGAGGCCTGCCAGATCAGCCCATCAGGAAAGTGAGTGGGTCCTGCAGGCGGGTCCGCCATGAAGCCTCATTGTGGTCCGCACCTTCATAAACCCGGCTTTCAAAGTCCTTGCCCTGCTGCCAGCCCAGATCCTTAAACACTTGGTCCATGGCCATCTGATAGGGCTGGTAGAAGCCATCGAGATTGACTGTGCCATGATCCATCCAGATTCTGTTATGGCCGGGCTTAGGCAGTTTGCGTTTGAGGTAAGTCGCAAAGGCTTGGATCATTGCCGGGGTTTCAAGGTCTGGCTTGCTATAGCTCTCAGCAGCACTCAAAAGCGTCCAATGGGTCGATAGACAGCCTGCGCCGCCAAACACTTTTGGATATTCACAAATGCCGTAAAGCGAAATCAACCCGCCCATGCTCGAGCCCATGATGAACGTAGAGGCTTTGCCCGGCTTGGTGCGGTAATCGCGATCAATCATCGGTTTTAATTCTTCGACCAAGAAGCGCAAATAGCCATCGCTGAGGGCGGGTCCTTCATGCTCTGTTGCAGTCCGTGCACGAAGCTTCTCGTCCATGGCGGCTTCAACGCCTGCGGGTGAGAAGTCCTGGCGGCGGGTAGGTGTGTTCCAGATCCCAACCACAATGGCATCGCTTCCCGGCACAGCGCGCTGGCGGGCTTCCATCGCTTGATCAACCCGCCAGGATTGACCGCCATAGGCATGGCTCGCCCCGAAAATATTCTGACCATCATGCATATAGAGAACGGGGTAGCGGCGATTGGATTTGCCATAATCTGCTGGCACCCAGACACTGACATTGCGCGCGGCGGTATAGCGGCTGGGCATTGCCTCATAGCGCGTGATGATCGTTTCACCCGCCCAGCTTGCTTTGGGAAGAATTGATGCAGCTGTCAGCCCGCCCGTGGCGGCCAGAAATGTTCGTCGGTTCATGTACACACTCACTCACTTTTTTGCGAACCCAGATCTGAAGGCTTTGTGCGGGGCTGTCAAAGCTGACCCTTGCCCCACCTGCCAAGCGCGCCTGCTTACCGCCGACGCCTTTGACATGGTCTATCACTTTGCCATCAGCAATTTTCTGCCAAGGACCATCTGGCAGCGAAACCTCATCAAAGCTGGCATCCTTGCCGCCAATATTGGTCAAGACAAGAACCTGATTGTCAATCACATAGCCCAACAGGTTCTGATCATCTGGCGTGATCCATTGGATATAGTCAGCGGATGGGGCTTTGCCGGTGCGGAAGACGCGGCCGATATCGCTATTGCGGAAGGCAATCAGCCCGCGCCACCATTGGTTCATCGCCACAAAATCGTTTGGTGCTCCGCTCTTTTTTGAGCGATCAAGATCTGACCACACAAACTCATTCGGTGTACGGACGTTGTAGGTGTCCTGACGACCTTTAAAGTAGATCGGGCCAGTGGCGGTTTGGCGGATGATTTCCTCTGTGCCCACCATACCCTTCGAGCGCAGCATTTCAGAGCCGCCGTGAAGAACAATGGGTCCAAGGCTGGTCAGCAGCAGGCCTGCCGCCACGCGGTAGGGGCCTTCTTCAACACCCTCTAGGCCGTTCCAGTCTTTGACGGCAAAACGGTCTGCCAAAGTCCAATTGTCGTGGATATCGGCGTAGTTGATGCCACGATTGGTCGATTGGGCTTCCTCTTTCCAACCATTGGCAATGGCCAACATGGCTTGACTGCGCTGGGTCGCATTGCCTCCCGCATAGCCCCGATCTGTCGCCTTATCCTGCAGGCGGAAGGGGGAGCCGACCAAGGCATTGCGTGTATCATCTTGGAAGAAGGTGATCGGCGCGTCTTCCTTATACCAGTCCCAGTCGGGATTAGCACGTACGATTGGGTCAGAGACATCGATCCAGGGTTCGCCATAAATGATGACATCATCGCCGACTGCTTTGCGCAGTGCAATCAGGGTCTGCTCATCGATCTGACCTGCCAGGTCGATGCGGAAACCATCAATGCCAAATTCGTCAATGAGGGACTTGGCCTGATCGATGAGCCAGCGCTGGGTCATGGGGCGATCTTCGGTTTTCACCTCATTGCCAAAGACGCCAATGTGCTGACCTGAATCACTGGTGCGATAATAATAGTCGCGATCCAGCACGTTGAAATTAAACAACATGTTACGGCCGTCCATATTCTCGCCCGTGTGGTTTGGAACGATGTCGATGATGACGGCAATGCCACGGTCATGGAAGGCTTGAACCAGATCGCGGAATTGTTCGCGCTCCGCCCCAAATTCTGTGCCCTTTTTCCGATAGGTGTTTTCAATTGCAAAGGCATGGGTCGTCCGATATCCCCACTCATAACTGAGGTCGGCGACACCAAGGCGCTTCATCTCGGGATCATTGCCAAAAGCGGCCTGCCATTCGGGCTTGGGGTAATGCAAGAATTCCTGCATCGGCAGCAGATGGACGACATTCACGCCTAAATCGACAATATGGTCAAAGCCGATCTTTTGGCCGGTCTTGCTGCGCAGGCCCGGAATTGTGAAGGCTGGGATGGTGCCTTTCAGATCGTCGGCAACTGGCAATTGCCGGGTAAAGTCCTCGATATGGACTTCATAGGCGACAACGTCTTCCATCTTGGGCCGACCCTTGGCGAGGGGAGTGGCAGGCTTGGTTTTCGCCATCACCCGGCTTTTGCCGTAGGACTCCGCATTAGATCTGGCATAGGGGTCTGAGATATGAACCGGATTGGTCTCATAGAAGTATCGGCCGGGCCCGGGCTTTCCATGCACAGTGAAATCATAAAAGCTGCCCGCCAAATTGCCCTCTAATGTTGCTTCCCAGACACCAGATTCATCGCGCACCATATCAATAACGCGCTTTGCCGCTTCGGGCTTGGCTTCGGCCTGATCATAGAGATAGAGGCGGACTTTCTCTGCACGCGGCGAGAAGACGGCAAAATGTGTGGATTTGCCGTCTGCGGCAATATTGGCCCCTAAAGGCTTGGGCGAATACAGCGTGCGGAACCACGCATCGGGTCGCACACGGGCACTGATGCCCTTTGTCTTCAGCTCCAAACGGTAGGACGCGCGGATATCAATCGGCTGGGCCGGAACGAGCAGGGCAGTCTCAAGGTCGTTCGGCAAAATTGAAGCGATAGCCACTTCCTGATTGGCTTGGTCGAGCAAGCGCCAGTCGGCGGGATTGAAGGTGCGCTCGGCCCCTTCGAGGTGTAACCAAATGGCCGAAGGTCCCGCAAGTTCGGCCCGAAGGCTAAGCTTTTGTGCTTCTTGGCTGAACGCAGCTGTCCCGACACTTGCCACAAGGCAACCCAGACCGATCCAGAGACATTTGTTGCGAGACTGGCCAGACATGCGAGCGATCCTTCTTGGGCTAAAATCAAACGTTAAACAGATAGTCGGCTTAGGCAGCAGATGCCCGGCAATTGCGGGCAATGAAGTCTTCATGGCTGGGCATATGCTCGACTGCTTTGGTGATGATGGTCGAAACATTGGCCAAGAAGCCATCAAGGTCTTCATTTGATAAATCGCGCGCCAAAGCGTGATAGCTTTCAGGCCGAATGCCCTGGCCAAGCAACACTTGCAGCCAGCTGGGTTCAGCGAACAAATCATTGGCGCGCCGTTCAATTCGTCCGGTTTTGCGGAAGAGCTCAATCTTGTGGCTCAGGCTGTCGGGGATCGCCATGTTCTGGCAATGGAGCCAGAAGGGGGAGTCGGTGCGTTCATTGGCGTGATAATGCAAGATCAAGAAGTCGCGGATCAGCGCATATTCCTCGATCGCTTGGTGATTATATTCATCGCTCAAGACCGTTTCGCAGGCCTTGGTCGGGAAGAGATTGATAAGGCGGCTGACAGCTGATTGGATCAGATGGATGGAGGTTGATTCCAACGGCTCCATAAACCCGCTTGCAAGACCAACGGCGATACAGTTCTTGTTCCAGAGCTTCTTGCGTCGACCGGTGACAAATTTGAGTGGACGGGGATCAGCCAAGGGCTTGCCGTCAAGATTGGACATCAAGACGCGCTCGGCGTCTTCATCGCTGGTAAAGGCGCTGCAATAGACGTGGCCATTGCCAATGCGGTGTTGCAAAGGAATCCGCCATTGCCAGCCTGCATGACGGGCGGTTGCGCGTGTATAGGGTGTCAGCGGCTGTACAGACTCACAAGGTACCGCCAGCGCCCGGTCACACGGCAGAAAATTCGACCAATCCTCATAGCCAGTCTGCAGCGCGCCTTCGATCAAGAGGCCGCGAAAGCCAGAGCAATCGATGAAGAGATCACCAGAGACAACTTCACCGCTCTCGAGCGTAACAGATTGAATGAAGCCCGAAAGGCTATCCAGCTCAACCGAGCGGACTTTGCCCTCGGTACGTTTAACACCATGATATTCAGAATAGCCGCGCAAATAACGGGCATAGAGGCCAGCATCAAATTGAAACGCCCACGTCGGGCCGGGCAGGGGGGAGGACCCTAAACGTTCTAGCCGATCAAACTTGTTCGCATAGGCGGCCTTGGTTGCCGCCGAATAATCCCAAAGCGAGGTTTCTTTGCCGGCTAGGTTCTGCCGCATCCAATATTGATGGAAGGGGACAAAGCCGAGGTTGCGGCCAATCCCGCCAAAGGCATGCATATAGCGCTCACCCTGACGGTGCCAATTAACGAACTCAATGCCGAGTTTGAACGTGCCATTCGTCTTGGCGACGA
>CALRLV020000108.1:0-8880 GCA_943368895.1 Ferrovibrio terrae | reverse complement strand
TGATGGCTTGGCCTTGCAGGAAGAATTGGATGAGGGCGGCAAGCCTGGCAATGACGGCGCCACGCTGCAAATCCTGAAGCTCTATCAGGCCATCAAAGCCGCCTAAATTTTTCGATCTAGAACGCGCACCACAAAATCATGATCGTCCTTTGGGCCGGCGGCAAATTCCGTGCGCGCGCTTTGCGTCCAAGCTGTTTCATCAAATTCCGGAAAGAAAGCCGTTCCTGCCGGGGCCGCATCCACCTCTGTTAGGTACAGCCTATCAGCGAGGGGGAGGGCTTCAGCATAAATCTGCCCTCCACCAATGACGCAGATTTCGTTTTGCTGGGTGGTCTTGGCCATGGCTTTGGCTGCCTCAATGGCAAGCGCAAGGCTGGTCCAGATGCTGGCACCTTGGGCCTGAAAATCTGGATCGCGGGTGATGACCAAATTCGGCCGACCCGGCAAAGGCCTGCCAATCGAATCCCACGTCTTTCGGCCCATGATGACGGGCTTGCCAAGGGTGATAGCTTTGAAGTTTTTAAGGTCACTTCCCAAGCGCCAAGGCAGGTCATTATCGACCCCAATCACATGATTGCGGCCACGCGCGACAACGAGGCAAAGCTTGATGGATTCCATTGACGAGGCCTAGCACCAATCGCTCAGCCGACAAATGCCTTTTCATAGACAAATTGACCGGGCTGGCTGACCGAGCCTTCTGTGAAGCCCGCTTCTTCGAACATGGCTTTGCAGGAAGCCAGCATTTCCATTGAGCCGCAAATCATGCCGCGATCAACTTCAGGATTGAACGGGGGCAGATCGTGCTCCTTAAAGAAACTGCCATCGGCGACGCGGGCGGGCAGGCGGCCTTTGGGGTTCTGCACCTCGCGCGTGGCGGCGGTATCAAGGATCAATTTGCCAGCCATAATATAGTCGCCCACCAAAGGATCGTCTTTCAGGCTGGCGACCAGCTCAATCCCATAGGTCAATTCGTCAGCGGTACGGCAGGTTTGGGTCAGGATGACTTCGTCAAAGCGCTCATAGGTTTCAGGGTCGCGGATCAGGCTGGCAAAGGGCGCGATGCCTGTCCCCGTCGCGACCATATAAAGCCGCTTTCCGGGCAGCAGCGCATCCAATACCAAAGTGCCCACAGGCTTGCGCCCCACCAGCACGGTTTGGCCGACTTCGATATTGCACAGTTTCGAGGTCAAAGGCCCATCTGGCACTTTAATCGAATAAAACTCTAATTCCTCATCCCAATTTGGGCTAGCAATGGAATAGGCCCGCACCAACGGCTTTCCTTCAATCTCTAGGCCCATCATCACAAACTCGCCCGTCCGGAACCGGAAGGCTGGCGAACGCGTTGTGCGGAAGCGGAAAAGACGGTCGGTATAGTGCTGGACAGCCAGCACAGTTTCAGTGGTAAAGGCGGACACGGGGATAAAGCTCTCTGATTAGTCTTGGCCCTTCAGATGGGCGAAAACAGGCTGTGCCGCAAGACGGACGCAGATGAAACTGACAGGAGCATTTAGAGGAACTGGCCCACCTGTGGCACGCAGGCCCCATTTCAACAGCTTCAACACCCATGCCACTGGCTTTTTACCCCCAAAACAGACTATAGAGCGCGCCAATCAAGCTGAGTTGTCAGCCCAACAGGTCATTTGCGGCCGGGAGACCCAATGTCAAAAGAAGAATTGCTCGAATTTCAAGGTACCGTGGTAGAACTTCTACCCAATGCCACTTTCCGCATCCGTCTTGAAAACGAACATGAAATTATCGGCCACACGGCTGGTAAATTGCGCAAGAACCGCATTCGCGTTTTAGCAGGCGATAAAGTTCTGGTCGAAATGACCCCCTATGACCTGACCAAGGGCCGGGTCACCTATCGCTTCCGGTAAAACAAGTCCCATGAAGCTTATTCTGGCGAGCGCATCGCCGCGCCGACAAGAGCTTCTGGCCAGAGTCGGGATTGTGCCCGACACGATTTGTCCAGCCGATCTGGACGAAACACCTCTGCCCCAAGAAACAGCGCGCCAGCATGGGTTGCGCTTGGCTTGTGCCAAAGCAGAAGCCGTCGCGCGCGATAATCCAAATGATCTGATCCTTGCAGCCGATACCGTGGTGTCGGTGGGGCGCAGGTTGTTGCCCAAAGCCGAAACGCGTGAACAGGCTTTGGCCTGCCTCACTCTGCTGTCTGGGCGCAATCACCGCGTGACGACCGCCGTTGCCGTCCAACGCGGTGAAGCAAAGGCAAACAGGGCGGTGGAAACCCGCTTAACTTTTAAACGCCTCAGCGATGCTGAAATCCGCTTTTATCTCGATAGCGAGCAATGGATGGGCAAAGCTGGTGGCTATGGCATTCAGGGGCTGGCTGGTGCTTTTTGTACCCAACTCCATGGCTCGTGGGAGGGCGTGATGGGCTTGCCCCTCTATGAGACTGTCTCGCTGCTTGAGGGCTTTGGCTATAAAAGGGCCATGTCATGAACGCGCCCAAACCGCCGACCCGTGAAATCGTCATTCATGAGCGCATTGGCGAGCTGCGTGCCGCTTTGTTTGATCGTGACCGGATTGTGGAGCTGCGCTTAGAACGCTGGTCAACCCATGAGAGCCGCGTGCGTTGGGGCCAGATTTATGCCGGGCGCGTCACCGCGATTGATGGCCGCATTGGCGGAGCCTTTGTCGATCTGGGCGTGGGCGAGCCTGCCTTTGCGCCCTTTGGCCGTGAGCGTGAGGCAGAGTTGCGCGTGGGGGCAGCAGTCGCAGTCCGCATTGTGCGCGAAGCCGAAGGCGGGAAGGGCCCCGCCCTTGCCTATGAAGGCCTTGCGCCACAAGGGCCTTGCCCGCGTCTCTTAGAAGATGCCTCGCCGTGGCAGGGCTGGCCCGGAGAGCCTCGTGAGGCCGATGAGGACGAGATTGACCGGATTGATGCCGCCTTTGAAGCCGCCCTGCATACAGAAGTGCCGATCGCTGGCGGGGGGCGGCTGACGATTGAGCGTACCCGCGCCTTAACCGCTGTGGATGTCGATAGCGCCAATCGCGAAACCGGCGGCACCGATCCTGCCCGCTTTGCCCGCGGCCTCAACCTCGCCGCAGTCCCCGAAATCGTGCGGCAAATCCGTCTGCGTGGTCTTGGCGGCCTGATCTGCGTGGATTTCACCGGGCCCCGCCGCAAGGGCGATGCTGAGGCGCTTACCAAGGCCCTGATCAGCGCCTTTGATGCGGAGAAAAATGGTGGGGTAGCCGCACCCAAAACCGAAGTCTTGCCGGTCTCGCGCTTTGGCATTGCCGAAATTGCCCGCCAAAAGCGCCGCCAAGCCTTGGCCGACATCTGCCTCGATGCTGCTGGCCAGCCGACGGCGGAGACTTTGGCGATAGAAGGCATCAACCGCTTAGCCGCTGCCCTGAAGGGGGCCAAGGGCCGCAGCGTGACCCTCTATGCCCCAGCCGCGCCTCTGGCCTTCTTGGAAGCTGACCCTATCGGCTGGCGGCAAGATATTGCCGAGACGATTGGCGGCCAGTTTCACTTGCGCCTTGGCCGTCCTAACCAAACCCAATGTGAAGTGGTGATCGCATGAGCCGGACCTGTCCTGAATGTGGCAAGCCCACTGACCACGCCTATCGCCCCTTCTGCTCCAAGCGCTGTGCCGACCTCGATCTGGGCCGCTGGCTCAATGGTTCGTATGCAATTCCTGTTCAAGAAGAGGATAATGGCATACCCGATGCAGAGGACCCCGTGGACAGAGACAATTTGATCCGCTAAACGCCTGCCTCCCGACAGGTTGCCCGGATAGCTCAGTCGGTAGAGCAGCGGATTGAAAATCCGCGTGTCGCTGGTTCGATTCCGGCTCCGGGCACCACTTTTTCTTTCAATACTATTTCCCGCAGAGTTCGCAGAGGCCACAGCAATCCTCTCACATTCACACGCCTGTGCCCCAATTGACAGCGCTAACAATTTCAGTGACGATGGCTCCTCGCGTCCAAGGACTGGCATTGTTGCTATGCAGGTGGGGGTGATCAAGGCAGACTGATGGAAAAGGGGAGGGTGCTGTGGGTCTGTTCTTTGCCGGAAAAAACGTGGGATTGCGGGCGATTTTGCTGGGGTTTGTCGGGGCTGTCGTTGCCGTTGGCGCTGGGAATCAGGCCGTGGCGCAAGGTGCGCCCGCCCAAGCAGCGGTCCCAGCCAAATGGTCGCTTGTCTGGTCGGACGAGTTTGATGGCACGGCGATTGATGCTTCCAAATGGAGCCATGCTGTCGATTGCTGGGGTGGCGGCAATAATGAAAAGCAATGCTATACGGAGCGGCCAGAGAATAGTTTCGTCAAGGATGGCAACCTCGTTATCCAAGCGCGCAAAGAGCGCCGTCGCGGCTATGCCTTGCCGGTGGAACAGCGCACCAATAAGGCCGCGCGTGCACAAGAAGTGACCTTGCCTTACAGTTCTGCCAAATTGGTCACTAAGGGCAAGGCTGATTGGCGCTATGGCCGGATTTCGGTACGGGCGCGCCTGCCGCAAGGCCAAGGCACGTGGCCCGCCATCTGGCTGTTACCTGCCAATGAGCTTTATGGACCTTGGGCGGCCTCTGGCGAGATTGATGTGATGGAAGCGGTCAATTTGGGCGAGCCGTGCCCGAATTGTCCTGGCGGGGTTGAAAACACCATCCTCGGCACCTTGCATTATGGCGGGGCGTGGCCAAAAAATACATTTCTTTCCAAAACCACGCCTTTGGCGGGCCGTCTCGATGACTTTCATACCTACACGCTGGATTGGGACGCAGGCAAAATGGTCTGGTCCATCGACGGAGTGCCCTATGCCACCCAGACCCCTGCCACGTGGCATGTAGGCCAGAGCCCCACACGCCCTTCAGCACCCTTTGATCAGCCTTTTTACCTGATTTTGAACCTCGCCATCGGTGGAAACTTACCCGAAGGCCGCAATCTAGGCGGTGTTTCGCCGAAGAATTTTCCCAAGACAATGGAAATTGATTGGGTTAGGGTCTATAAATGTGAACGCTCACATGATACCGCTTCGTGCGGGGAATGAGGGTGTCACACCTGAGTGAGAGACCAAATAAGAAACGAAAAGCAACGAAAAACTGAGGATAGGAAACCTTAAAATGGCCGGACCAAGTGCAGTGACGATACAGCCGCAGCAAGGCAATGTGAACGACCGAACCTTGTTTTTCATGTCGCTTGCTTTGTTCTTCATTTGGGGTTTCGCGACCGTTCTGATCGATATTCTGATCCCCAAATTCCGTGGCCTTTATAATCTCAGCTATGCAGAGGCCATGCTAACCCAGTCGGCCTTCTTCTTGGGCTATTTCGTTTTCTCTATCCCTGCAGGCAATTTAGTCGCCAAAGTTGGCTATATGCGCGGCATCATCGCGGGCCTTGCCGTAATGATCGGCGGCTGTGTCCTCTTCGTGCTGGCCACCCATGTGGGCATTTATCCGGGTTTCTTGTTTGCTTTATTTGTGTTGGCTGCGGGCATCACTATCCTGCAAGTTGCCGCAAATGCCGTGATCTCGATTGCAGGGGCTGCTGAAACCAGCTCTGCCCGTCTGACCCTTGCCCAAGCCTTCAACAGCTTTGGCACGTTCATCGGCCCATTTGTCGGTGCCAAGCTGATCTTGGAAGGTGGGCCTGAAATCCCAAAGGACATCTCGACCCTGACGCCAGAAGCGCTGGATGCGTTACGCGCCGCCGAAGCTGCGGCTTTGCAAGCACCCTATCTGGGCATTGCCACTGTATTGGTGCTGATCATGGCCGTCTTCTATATGAAGCGCGATCTATTGCCGCCCATGGCAAAAGCCGAAACGCCAACTGGCCTCGGCTTTCATCTGTTGGCAAATAAGAAAATCCTGTTCGGCGTCATCGCTATTTTCACCTATGTCGGCGCTGAAGTGGCCGTTGGCTCGGTCCTCGTAAATTATCTGAGCCAAGCGAGTGTCTTGGGCTCCACCGAGGCCCAAGCGGGTAAATTGGTCGCCCTTTATTGGGGCGGTGCAATGGTTGGTCGTTTTGCCGGCTCTTACATTCTAAGTCGCTTCCCAGCAGGCCAAGTGCTCGCCGTGTTTGCCGTGATTGCCATCGCTTTGGCGGCTTTGGCCATGGTGTTGACGGGGCAGATTGCGGCCATCGCCATTTTGTCGATTGGCTTGTTCAACTCCATCATGTTCCCAACCATTTTCTCGCAGACCGTGATTGGCTTGAACGATGAAGACACGCCAAAGGCCGCAGCGCTTTTGTGCATGGGCATTGTGGGTGGGGCAATTCTGCCGCTCATTACAGGCTTTACTGCAGACCATGTCGGCCTTTCGGTAGCATTGATTGTGCCGATTTTGGGTTATGCTTGGCTCGTATTCTTCGGCCTGTTCGTCCACCGTCAAAACACTGCAGCAGCACAATAAGCGAAGGCGAAAGCAAAGACGATGATGCATTCCCTGATGAAGCCATTGGTTCAAAAGTCTTTCCGCGCCTGTGCCGCCCCCATTCTGGCCCTATCCCTAGGGCTGACTGGGTGCGCGTCGGGACCAAAGAAGGACGACAAGGTCGAAACCCGGATCACCGAGATCATGAGCAAAATGAGTGTGGAGCAAAAAGTCGCTCAACTCATTATGCCAGATATCTCAACGATCACGCCAGAAGACGTTGCCAAATATCGCTTTGGTACCATTTTGAACGGCGGCAATTCCGGCCCCTATGGCAATGAACGGTCAAAGCCAGAAGATTGGTTGAAGCTGGCGGACGCATTTTGGGAAGCCTCGCGCACGCCCCATGCCGATGGCAGCCCGGTTATTCCGGTGTTGTGGGCAACGGATGCGGTCCATGGGCATAGCAATGTGGTGGGGGCAACTTTATTCCCCCACAATATCGGCTTGGGCGCGACGCGCGACCCCGCTCTGATACGCGAGATCGGCCGCATTACGGCGGCTGAAATCAAAGTCACCGGGATCGACTGGACCTTTGCGCCAACCTTGGCGGTGGTTCGCGATGACCGCTGGGGCCGTACCTATGAAGGCTATGCTGAGGATAAGGGGCTTGTATCCGAACTGGGCGCAGCCATGGTTGAGGGTCTGCAAGGCACCGGTCCAGACTTCCTGAGCCAAGAACATGTGATCGCGACAGCCAAGCACTTCTTTGGCGATGGCGGCACTGGCGGCATCGACACCGGCGATACAGTCGGCAATGAGCCCGATCTGGTCGAACTCCACGCCTATCCCTACCGCGCGGCTCTGAAGTCGGGCGCGCAAACGGTGATGGCCTCGTTCAGCAGCATCAATGGCCAGAAGATGCACGGCAGCAAATCCTATCTGACCGAATTACTGAAGGTCGAAATGGGCTTTGACGGCTTGGTCGTCGGCGATTGGAATGGCCATGGCCGCATTCCGGGCTGTACCAATAAGGACTGCCCAGAATCGATCAATGCCGGCCTCGACATCTTCATGGTTCCCGAGGACTGGAAGGACCTTTTGACCAATACCAAGGCTGCCGTCGAAAGTGGCAAAATCTCGCAAGAGCGTCTGGATGACGCCGTGCGCCGGATCTTGCGCGTGAAAATGCGCTATGGTCTGTTTGATTTGCCAGCCCCTTCGGCGCGCAAATTGGGCGGAAATTTTGCGCTATTGGGCTCGCCAGAACATCGCGCTGTCGCCCGCAAGGCTGTGCAAGAATCGCTGGTTTTGTTGAAGAATGACGGTGTTTTGCCAATCAATCCCAGCAAAACCATTCTGGTCGCAGGTGAGGGGGCCGATAGCATCGCTAAGCAATCGGGTGGCTGGACGATTTCCTGGCAGGGCGGCGGTGACCTCACCAATGCCGATTTCCCAGGTGCTGAGTCCATCTTTGCCGGCATTGCCAAGCAGGCCGAAGCCGCAGGCGGTAAGGCCATTTTGTCGGTTGATGGCAGCTATAAGGACAGGCCAGATGTAGCCATCGTGGTCTTTGGCGAAAAGCCCTATGCGGAGTTTATGGGCGACATCAAAAACCTGTCCTATGGCGATGCCAAGCCTTTGGCTTTGCTCAAGAAGTTTCAGGCCCAACAAATTCCTGTGGTGGCGGTATTCCTGACAGGCCGTCCCCTGTGGGTGAATAAGGAGCTCAATGCCTCCAACGCCTTTGTGGCAGCTTGGCTGCCCGGCAGTGAAGGCGGCGGGGTTGCTGATGTGCTGTTGGCGACCAAAGAGGGTAAGGTCCAAAAGGACTTCAAGGGCAAATTGTCCTTCTCGTGGCCACAGGCCTGCGACGCTTATGCGCTCAATCCCGGTGAAGCCAATTACAAGCCACTGTTTGGCTATGGCTATGGTATGGCCTATGGTGAGCATGCTGCTTGGACGAAGGTGGACGAGAAGTGCGCGCTGAGCCAACCCAATGCTGAAAATGACGTGGCAGTCTTTGCCCGTGGTCAAAGCGTTGCCCCGTTCACGCTCGTAGCGGCTGATGGCAAGGGTCAACGTCTGGCCTTGGCCGGTGCCAAGGGCAAAAGCGCGGATGGTTCGCTTGAAGTGGTCGCGATGGACCGCAATGCCCAAGAAGATGCCCGCACCATTCGCTGGAAAGCAGGCGGCTCTTTCGGCTTTGACGCTTCCGCCGCGCTCAACCCTGCGGCCTTGGCCGAAGGGCGCGCCATTCGCATCGACTATCAGATTGGTACCCGCCCAACCGGTCCGGTGAAATTGTCCATGAGCTGTGGTGCAAACTGCCGCGACGAAATCGACATCACCGCGTCCCTAGCTCTCGCCGAGCAAAAGGGCTGGATGACAGCCTTCTTGCCTCTGTCCTGCTTCAAAAAGGGCACTCCAGTCGGCATGCCCTTGTCGATCCAATCGAGCGGTAGCTTTGAGATGTCGATTTCTGCCGTCACTTTGGTAGATGATGGCGGCGAGACGGCCTGCCGGTTTTAGTC
>CALRLV020000107.1:0-8928 GCA_943368895.1 Ferrovibrio terrae | reverse complement strand
ACCGGGGCGCATGGTCAGCGTCGTATTCCGGGCCAGTCCGTTAATCTGGCCCACCTATTTGGCGCAAACCCTGCGCCCCGGTACCTCTGCTTCTTACCGAAGCACAAGGCGTACCCCCGGTGGTTTTCCACGCGGGGCTATTGGTGCTGGGAGGGGTGGCGCAGGGACTGAAGGGGTGGCTAAGCTACCGCTCTACGCACAGCGCAACGCCCATGCCGCCGCCGATGCACAAGGTGGCTAGGCCGCGTTTGGCGTCGCGGGCGGCCATTTCATGCAACAGTGTCACCAGCACCCGGGCACCCGAAGCGCCAATCGGATGGCCCAAGGCAATCGCGCCGCCATTGACGTTTACTTTGCTGGTATCCCAACCCATGTCGCGGTTCACGGCGATGGCTTGGGCGGCAAAGGCCTCGTTCGCCTCGATCAAATCGAGGTCAGCGGGCTTCCAACCAGCTTTTTCCAAAGCGCGCTTGGAGGCAGGGATTGGCCCAGTACCCATGATGGAGGGATCAACGCCTGCAGTGGCGAAAGAGGCGATGCGGGCCAATGGGGTCAGGCCGCGCTTGGCAGCTTCTGCCGCACTCATGACAACCAGGGCGGCTGCGCCATCATTAATGCCAGAAGCATTGCCAGCCGTGACGGTGCCGTCTTTCTTAAATGCAGCGCGCAGAGCTTGGGCGGCCTCCATCGTGGCCCCTTTGCGGATATATTCGTCCTTATCGACGGTCACATCGCCCTTGCGGCCCTTCACAGTTACGGCGGCGATTTCCGCGTCAAAACGACCAGCGGCTTGGGCAGCTTCGGCCTTGTTTTGGCTAGCGGTGGCGAACTGGTCTTGCTCATCGCGGGTGATCTGCCACTTTTCGGCAACATTCTCAGCCGTAATGCCCATATGATAGGAGAAGAAGGCATCGGTTAGGCCGTCGCGGATCATGGTGTCCACAAGACCAAGATCGCCCATCTTGGTGCCTGCGCGCATATAGGCCGCATGGGCCGACAAGCTCATGCTTTCTTGGCCACCTGCAACCACGATATCGGCACTGCCGGTCATGATCTGTTGCGCGGCCAAGGCCACGGTGCGCAGCCCGGAGCCACAGACTTGATTGACCAACCAAGCAGGTGCCGCGTCCGAGATACCCGCAGCGCGGCTGGCCTGACGGGCTGGGTTTTGGCCTTTGCCCGCGGTCAAAACTTGGCCGAAGATCAATTCCGAGACTTCTTCACCGGCGACGCCTGCACGCGCCAAAGCTTCCACAATGGCGGTTCGGCCCAATTCATGCGCTTCAACGGTCGCAAATGCACCGGAGAATGAGCCGATGGGCGTGCGTGCCGCCGAGACGATCACGATGTCGGAAGAAGAAGTGCTCATGTGCGTATGCCTTTCCCAGAACTGTTTTGCCCTGTCTTGCGTAAGAAATGGGTGGCGTCAATCGCAAACCGAGCCGCACTGAGAATTGTTTAGGTTTGTGCGGCCACCGGTCGCAGGCGCGAACAGCGCGGAGGGAGCCGCCGGACCGGCTGTGACTTTCACGAGGGTTTGTTTGCAACCTGCGTTTCGCACCTGCCCAATTGTCTTGCATCTGCGAAGAACAGCAGCGAAACTAGGCAAAAGCGCGCAATTCGCAGCGAAAAGGAGCCCAAATTGGCCGATAGCACACAGGCAAAACCGGTGGTGACGATCAAGAAATACGCCAATCGGCGGCTCTATAACACCGCGACTTCGGCCTATGTCACTTTGGACCATTTGGCACAAATGGTCCGCGACGGGGTTGATTTTGTTGTGTTTGACGCCAAGTCGGGCGACGACATCACGCGCTCGATCTTGACGCAAATCATTCTAGAGGCTGAAAGCTCGGGCAATAATCTTTTGCCGGTCGGCTTCTTGCGTGACATCATCCGCTCTTATGGCGACAGCGTTCAGGGCTTCTTGCCCTCTTACCTTGACCTCGCCATGAAGAGCTTTACCGACAGCCGAGAGCAATTCTCGAAATCGCTCAATGGTGGCTTTGACTTGTCAGGGCCTGCTGAATTGTTTCAGCAAGCCGTGCGCGCCAATATGTCGATGATGGCAGAAGCGGCTAAAGCCTTTACCGGCGTTGTCGTGCCACCATCTCTGCGCCCGAACGGCAAGACAGCCCAGAAATCTGAGGCTTCTGACGAGCTGATGGCGATGCGCGCACAAATGGCTGCGATGCAAGCCCGTCTCGACAAGCTTGACGGCACACACGGTTAAAGCAGGCGGACTGCCTGTGGCTGTTGGCGAAGAGCTGAACGCGCCATCGCCCCCTTTCCCCTGTGCCAAAGCCGTGGCAGAAACTTGGCCAGCACATCAGATGCCGGGTTCAAACAACATCTTCAGGGGGAAGCTCTATGCCTAACATTTTCGACCTCAGCGGCAAGACTGCCATCGTCACGGGTTCTTCGCGCGGGATTGGCAAAGCCATTGTTGAGCAAATGGCCGATCACGGGGCTAATGTCGTGGTCTCATCCCGTAAGGCTGGCCCGTGTGAGGATGTCGCCAATGCCATCAACGCCAAGCATGGCGACAGTCGTGCCCTTGCAGTACCTGCCAACATCTCCTCCAAAGAAGATCTTCAGCGCTTGGTCGACCAAACCAATGAGCGCTTTGGCCAGATTGATATTGTGGTCTGCAACGCAGCCTCTAACCCATATTACGGTCCGATGGCTGGGATTGCGGACGATGTGTTTGCGAAGATCCTGCAGAACAACATCATCTCCAACCATTGGCTGATCTCGATGGTCGCCCCACAAATGGTGGCGCGCAAGGCCGGCAATATCACCATTATTTCTTCCATTGGTGGCTTGAAGGCGACCAATATCATTGGTGCCTACAACATCTCGAAAGCTGCCGACATGCAGTTGGCGCGCAACTTGGCCCTCGAATATGGCCCAGATGGCGTGACGGTGAATTGTATCGCGCCTGGCCTGATCAAGACCGACTTTGCGCGCGCTTTGTGGGAAGATCCTGCCACGTTGAAGCAGGCCACGACCCATTCGTGTCTGAAGCGTATTGGAGAGCCTGATGAGATTGCTGGCATGGCGGTGTTCTTAGCTTCACGCGCGGGTGGCTTCACAACCGGTCAGACCTTTGTCATCGATGGCGGCGCAACGGCCGTTTAAGGAATAGTCATGAAACGATGGATAGCTGGCACCGCTTTGGTGGCTGTGGTTGTTGCGGGGGCGGTGGCAACCCAATTTGCGCAAGCTCAATCTGGGCAAACAAAGTCAAAGGCCGCGCAAGCGGGTCAGCTCGCCACTTATCCCGCTATCGATGACGGCCGTCTGCGCGCCCATATCAAAACCCTTGCCGATGACTTCTTTGAAGGGCGCAGCCCCGGCACGCGCGGCGATGATATGGCCACCACTTATGTGGCAGGCGCTATGGCCGCACTCGGCCTAGAGCCTGCCGGTGACAACGGCACGTGGTTCCAGAACTTTGAGCTCAACCGCTTCACCACCGCGCCCCGTGGCACATTCGCGGTGGAGGACGAGATTTGGTATCAAGGCAAGGATATCATGATGATCAGCCGCAAAGCTGATGGTAGCTCTTACAATTTGGTCGACGCACCCTTGGTCTTCGCGGGCTATGGCGTGAGAGCGCTCGAGAAGAATTGGGATGATTTTGCGGGCGTGAATTGGGAAGGCAAGATTGCCCTCGTCTTGATCAATGACCCAGATTTTGAGGCCGTGCCAGGGGATGCGGTCGCAGGCATGTTCGGTGGCAAGGCCATGCAATGGTATGGCCGCTGGCCCTATAAGTTTGAAGCAGCCGCGAAAGCCGGTGCGGCTGGCGTTCTGATCATTCACGAAGATGCACCAGCAGCTTACGGTTGGGGTGTAGTGCGCAATTCCAATGGCACCCGCTTTGACTTTGTTCGCCCCGATGGCGGGGCATCTTTGGCCGCCATTGAAGGCTGGATGCAGCGCGATGTTGCAGTCGAACTCTTCCGCAAGTCAGGCCTCGATTTTGAAGCCTTAAAGAAGGCTGCGCGCACGCCTGGTTTCAAGCCCGTGCCCCTCAATCAAACAGCCACCATCGATATCGGCGTCACGCGGGAATCGGTGGCGACGCGCAATGTCGTCGGGGTTCTCAAAGGTGCTAGCCGTCCAAATGAGACGGTTTTGATCGGTGCCCACCACGACCATTTAGGCATTCGTGAGCCCATCAATGGCGACAAAATCTATAATGGTGCGATGGACAATGCTTCTGGCATGGCTGGCATGCTGGAGATCGCGCGCACCCTTGCGCAAGGGCCACGTCCGGCGCGCTCTATCGTGTTTGCCTCGTGGGCGGCAGAAGAGCAGGGGCTGTTGGGGTCGGACTATTATGTCAATAATCCCCGCTTCCCACTGGAGAAAACCGCGGCGGCCTTCACGCTCGACATGTTGGCCCATCGCGGCGCGACAACCGAGATGGAGTTTCCGGGCGCTGGCAAGACCAGTCTCGATACAAGCATGAAAGCAATTTTGGCGGCACAGGGCCGGACCTATACGCCAGACCGCAATCCACAATTTGGTCTCTTCTACCGCTCAGATCACTTCCCATTTGCACGTGCGGGCGTGCCTGCCATGTTCCCGTCGACCGGCACTACCTTGGTCAAGGGTGGAGTAGAAGCAGGTCAAGCGGCGACGAAAGAATGGTTCGACCAGCGCTATCACAAGCCCCAAGATGAGTATGATCCGGCCTTTGATTTTGCAGGCGCTTTGATGGATTTGACTGCCACCCGCAGCCTGATGCTGGAAGTCGCCAATGCAGCGACTTGGCCACAATGGACCAAGGGTGATGAGTTTGAGGCGATCCGCAAAGCGTCTGATGCGGCGCGGCGATAATTTAGTCCTCGCGCATTTCTTTTAGCCACTTCGCCCGTTCTGAAGTCTTCTCAACCATGCAACTGGCAAACATTGGACCGCGTATGGTGCCGCCGATCCAGTTTTCATAGACCGCATCGCAATCGGCATCGCGGCTAATAATCCAAGCCCGTTGCGCCTTCTGTAGCTTTAGCTTCAGCTTGGGAGGAGAGGTTGCGATCAAGGCGCGATAGCGCTCGTTCAAGATCACATCCCAAGCCTTATGCGTCACCATACTGCATTCGGTGATCGACAAGGTGGTGTCGGGCTGATCGTGTGCGGCTTGGCAGGCATCATAAACCTCTTGGCCACAATCGACGCCGGGCTTGTCTGCCGCTAAGCACACCCGAAATGCGGCCATGACTTTGGGCGTTGGCACGTTCTCCTGCGCATGTGCGGGGCTGAGCCAAGTCGCAAAGCCGGCTGTCACTGCAAAACCGACGAGCCCTGTGAAGATATTGATTGGACGGGACATGCAGGGCTCCTACTCACGATTTTGCGGGTCTTGATCCTCACCCTAAACCACTTGCCGCTGCTGTCACCCCCATGCCTCAGGGCCCAATTGCAGAGCAAGGTTGGCCTTTTGCTTAGAAACCGCTAGAAGCCCGCGACCTAACGGAGTTTCTCACCATGTCTGACGCCCAAACCGGCGCGCCTGCCCTCACCGGCAACGTCCTTTTGTATAAAAATCCTGAGCCATTGTCTCTGGAAGCCCACAACAAACTGGGCCTCAAGAATATCGAACGCCCGTTCGGCTTTGTAGAGACCACCCATGTGGTTCCTCTGACGGTGCAAGAGTTCGGCATGGCGGCTACTTCGCTGCCAATCATTTTCGCTCCAGATCGGAAGACCCCATTGGCAGTGTTGTCAGCACGTTCGGGTGAAAACCTCTATGTCGACGCAACAGGCAATTGGGAACTGGATGGCTACATCCCAGCCTTCATCCGCCGTTATCCTTTCGTGTTCGCAGCCGACCAACAAGGCGACAACTTCGTCGTCTGCATCGACACCCAAGCAGAAATGATCGGTGAGAACCCGGATCTGCCCTTGTTCGAAAACGGCCAACCAACGGCCTATACCAACAATGCGATGGAATTCCTGCAAGACTTTGAGCGTCAGCGTCGTGCGACCGAAGAGTTCATGGAAGTCATCAACTCGATGGACATTCTGGAAGAAAAAAGCGTCACTTTCACGCCAACCAATGCCGATGGCAGCCAAGGTGAGCCTGTGAAAGTTGCCGATTATATCGGCGTGTCAGAAGAAAAGCTGAATGCTCTGCCAGCCGCGAAACTGTTGGAATTGAAGCAGAAGGGTTGCCTGGGCGCGATCTATGCCCATTTGGTGTCCTTGCTACACTGGCAGAAGCTGATCCAACGCACCTTGCGCAATGCGCCGCCAGAAGTCGTTGCTGGCAACGCCTAAGCGTTTGACGACAGCTGAAATGAAAAAGGCGACCCATTCGGGTCGCCTTTTTTGTTAGGCGGGCTGGGCGGCCGTCAATGCCGCCACCACAACCCAAACGCCAATGGCGGCAAAAATGCCCGAAGCGATCATGCGCACGACATTCAGCGGCACGACTTTGGTTGCTGCTTGCCCCAGATAAACGGCAGGCACATTGGCGAGCATCATGCCCAGCGTGGTGCCGATGGTCACCAAAGTGATGTTCTCAAACCGGGCGGCCAGAAGCGAGGTGGCGATTTGGGTCTTGTCGCCCATCTCCACGAGGAAGAAAGCGATGACGGTGGTGACAAACACGCTGCCATGCGATTTGGCCCCGGCATCTTCATCCTCTTTATCCGGGATCAGCGCCCAAGCCGCCATTGCGATAAAGGCAACACCGACGCCGACTTGGAACCATTTGCCTGTGATTAACTGCGCCACACCAAAACCGACACTGGCCGCCATGGCGTGATTGACGAGCGTTGCCACAAAAATCCCCGCAATAATGGGGATGGGCTTATTGAACTTGCAGGCCAGAACAATGGCAAGCAATTGGGTTTTGTCCCCGATCTCGGCAATAGCGACAATCAGGGTTGAGAGCCAAATGGCTTCCATTTTCTTGGTCTCTTTCGTTAGCCGGCAAGGGCAGCGGCAAACAAAGCGTGATAGTCCGCTTCGCTGGCCTTTCTGGGATTGGACAAATGGGCGATGTCGACCAAGGCATTGGCGACAATGCCGTCAGCATGATCATTGGATAGGCCCAAGATCGAGAGATTGGCTGGAATACCTAAGGCTTGATTGAGGCTGGCCAAAGCGTCGGCCAAGTCTTCATGCGCCTTCAGCCCCATCGCATCGCGGATACGGGCCTCAGCATCTGGGCGCACGCCGGCATTAAAGCGCATCACATGGGGCAAGAAGATAGCGTTGAGTGTGCCGTGGTGCAGGCTGGGGCTTTTGAGGCGACCGGCGGCATGGGAAAGCGCGTGCACGCTGCCCAAGCCCTTCACAAAGGCCAAAGCACCTTCAGTCGAGGCCATCATCATGTGCCAGCGTGCTTCTTTGTCGGAGCCATCCTTGACCGCGCGTGCCAGCATACCGTCCCGGACCGCCCGCACGATGCCATCTGCGGCAATCGCATCGCCGGGTGGATTGATGGCGGGGGACATGATGCTTTCAATACAATGGGTGACCGCGTCCATGCCGGTCGCAGCTGTAAGCCCTGCGGGCAGACCCAAAGTCATGTCGGGATCGCAGATGGCGATGGCCGGGATCAGATGCTTGGAAACGAAGAGTTCCTTGATACCAGACTCCAGCACGATCACCGCGCCAATTGAAACTTCAGATCCGGTGCCCGAGGTGGTCGGGATCGCGATCAGCGGCGGTATTTTTCCGATCAGGCGCGAACCACGCTGGGCTGCACCATAGCGTGCCAAGGGGCCTTCACCGCTTACCAACAGGCCAACGCCTTTGGCCAAATCCATGGACGACCCGCCGCCCAAAGCAATGATCGAATCTGCGCCAGCTTCTTTATAGAGGGCGGTAGCAGCCAAAGTTGCGGCCTCGGTTGGATTGCCCGGCGTCTCGTCAAATAAGGCGGCAGGGGGGGAGCCAAGGGCGTCTAACAGGGTTTGCAATAGTCCCGCTGCGACAATCCCGCGGTCGGTGACGATGAGGGGGCGGCTTGCTCCCAAGCTCTGCAGCGCTTTGCCAGTCTGGCTTACAGCACCATGGTCGAAGCGGGTGTCGGTCAAATAAGGAAGGCTGGCCATTGTGTGTTTCCTGAGCAAGAGGACTTTTTCCCAACCTTATTGGCACCGCGCGTGCGCCGCAATGTGGTCACATGTGCTTGAACACATAGACCGCAGGGAAATGCAAAGCTAAGTCGTAGTTTCGAAATTGTTTCTTCAAGGAACCTCGCCCTTATGTCCAGCCCGATTTTGTCCGTCCGCGACCTCTCCGTGACGTTCTCGACGCCTGATGGTTCCGTCCGTGCGGTGAAGGGCATTAATCTCGACATCTTGCCGGGCGAATGTGTTGCGGTGGTGGGCGAGTCTGGGTCGGGCAAAAGCCAGACCTTCATGGCAACCATGGGCCTCCTGGCCTCTAATGGCGTTGCCACGGGCTCCATCAAATTCAAGGGCCAAGAATTGATTGGCTTGAAGCCAACTGAACTAAATGCCATTCGCGGCAAGCAAATGGCGATGATTTTCCAAGACCCGCTAACTTCCTTGACCCCACACATGAAAGTGGGGGAGCAAATGTATGAAGTGCTGAAATTGCACATGAATTTGCAAGGAGATGCGGCAACCAAGCGCTGTGTCGAATGGCTGGAGCGCGTGCGTATCCCAGAAGCTGTGCGCCGTCTCAATCAATATCCCCACGAATTGTCCGGCGGCATGCGTCAGCGCGTGATGATCGCCATCTCCATGCTATGCGAGCCGGCACTTCTGATTGCTGACGAGCCCACCACCGCACTGGATGTGACCGTACAGGCCCAGGTGCTGGAGCTGATGGATGAGCTTAAGCGCGACACGGGTGCGGCAATTGCCCTCGTCACCCATGATATGGGCGTTGTGGCGCGCTTGGCCGATAAGGTCCAAGTGATGAATAAGGGTCTCT
>CALRLV020000106.1:0-8953 GCA_943368895.1 Ferrovibrio terrae | reverse complement strand
AAGTGGCTAATGGAAATCTGATTGTCGGCGCGATGTTGGTTGGCTTGATCATTAGTGATTTGTGGAAATATTGGCTTGGTTGGGCCGGGCGGACGCAAGGCTGGGCGCATCGGTTTTCAGAAAAGCCCGGCGTCGCACAAGTCCGGGCAAAGATCGTCGAAAATCCCGGCAAGACCTTGCTGATCGCCCGTTTTGTGCCGGGTACACGGATACCTGCCTATATCGCAGCCGGATTCTTTGGCGTGCCCTTTGGCCTGTTTGCCGCTTGGATCGTGGTATCTGCCTTAGCCTATACCGTCGTTGCTTGGGCGCTGATTGTCACCGTTGGAACAGTTGCAGGCGAGAAGGGGCAGCTTTATCTGGCTATTGGTTTGATTTCAGGGATTTTACTGTTCGTCGCATTCAAAATGATCAAGGCCAAGCTTAGGCCACCAGCCCACGCGGACCGGTAATCGGATAGCCTAAAAACACTTCGAACGCATGGCGGATGTCGCGCGGGCTGTCGGTCAGGCCGGACAGCAGGATCGTTAAATGGTTGTCGCCAACTTTGCGCCAGTTTCTTGCCTGTAAGCGCCGCCAAAATGGTCCAGCATCTGGGCGCACAATGGCGAGATCAAAGCTTGCAACCAGCTCGATCTCTAGCAGCGCCACCAAACGGGCCTTGGCGTTTTGATTGATCCGCCGCTCATGATAATTGACCGTCCCAATCGCTTCCCACGGGATGAGGCCAAGACCATCGAGCCGAAAGCCGTCTATCTTGAGATCGATTGCCGATTTACGCGGCCAGAGGGCAGGGGCAAAATGAAAAACCAGCGCCGCCATACAAATGAGCGGCACGATTGGAATGGTCCGGATAAGCGCAAGACTGGCAAATCCGGCTATACCAAAAAGGCCCACACCGGCCAGCACAAAGGCGCGGGCAGGCCGAGAATCAAAGCTACTGATGAACGCGCGCCCTAAAAGGTCTGGTCGATCAGATGGCCCCATCAGCACTAACCACCTTTTTGGCCACGATGTCGCAGCATATGGTCGGCCAAGACGCACGCCATCATGGCTTCGCCAACTGGGGCAGCTCGTATCCCCACGCAAGGGTCATGTCGGCCAATCGTCCGCAGCGAAACTTCCTCAAGATCACGGTTTAAGCTGTTGACTTCATTTAAGATAGAAGAGGTCGGCTTGATCGCAAACCGGGCGACAATGTCTTGGCCGGTGCTGATACCACCTAAGATTCCGCCATTATTGTTGGAGGCAAAAATGACCTCGCCATTTGGTCCACGGCGCATTTCATCGGCATTGGTCTCGCCACTCAACATGGCAGCGTCAAAGCCTGCCCCAATCTCAACACCCTTGACGGCATTGATCGACATGAGGGCAGAGGCCAAATCGCTGTCGAGTTTGCCGTAGATCGGCGCGCCCCAGCCTGCCGGTACGCCAGATGCGACAACTTCAAGAATTGCCCCCGTCGAGGACCCTGTTTTACGCACGTCATCCAGATAGGCTTCCCATACCGGAACGATAGCAGCGTCGGGGGCGAAGAAGGGGTTTTTGCGGGTTTGCGACCAATCCCAATTGGCCCGGTTAATCTTGTGCGGGCCAATTTGAATCAGCGCGCATTGAATGGTGATCTGCGGACCTAAAACCTTCTTTGCGACAGCGCCAGCCGCGACACGGGCGGCGGTTTCCCGCGCACTGGAACGGCCACCACCGCGATAATCGCGCACGCCATATTTGACGTCATAGGTGTAGTCCGCGTGTCCGGGACGCCATTTGTCGCGGATGTCGGAATAGTCTTTGCTGCGTTGATCGGTGTTTTCAATCATCAAGCTGATAGGTGTGCCCGTGGTGACCGCCCCGCCGGTACGATCATCCTCAAACGTGCCGGAGAGAATGCGCACTTCGTCTGCTTCGCGTCTTTGCGTGACAAAGCGGCTGGTGCCGGGCTTGCGGCGATCGAGATCGCTTTGAATATCGGCCGCTGTTAGGGCAATCCCGGCTGGACACCCATCAATCACACAGCCAAGCGCAGGCCCATGGCTTTCGCCCCAAGTGGTGACACGGAAAAGATGGCCAAAGCTATTGTGTGACATGGAAGTTTCATAACCTGCTTAGGTGCAAATTGCGAAGCCTAGGAATGCTTTTCTTCAGGTGGCGTATCTGCGGTGGACCATTCCCGACGACGCACGACGGTGACCGTGCAAGGGGCGTGGGCGGAAACTTGGGCTGAAACCGCTCCTAAGAGATTACGTACCGTGCTCTCTGCCCGCGCACCCATAATGATGTGATCGACATGATTGGCGCGGGCATAGTCCAAAATGGCTTCGGCCGTATTGAGGGCTTCGGGCACATGATAAGAGATGGCTTGTTCACCTAAGCCCAAAGGCTTGGCCCATTGCTTAAGGGCGACGATGCGCGCGACATGCCGGTTTGGCGATGACACGATTGGATTTTGATCCAAGGCCGCGACACTATTGTTTAAGACTGTCATCACCACGGCGCGTGCCTCAGGCGTAGCGGCTAAGGTGCTTTGCAATTTGTCCCGCAACGCCCGGCCCAGCGGACCATTGATCGTGGTTGGGTCGAGCGCCACTAAGATAATAGGGGCTGCGGCAAACTTACTCTGGCTTGCCAGCTTGCGGGCCGGGGCATAGGTCTCGCGATTATGTTTCCGCCGAAATGCTGCAAGCCATGAATCTTGACGCAAGCGCTGGCCGCGCGGCGTCAGCACGATTTGGTCTGGATTTTTTAGATCAAAGGCGACTTGGGCGGCGGTGGGATAGCGCTGTTCTGGGTTAGGCTCGAGACACCGAAGGATAACTTCCTGTAGCCAAGGCGGAATCTCTTCCCGCCACCGGCGCGGTGGGATGGGATCGCGCCACAAGCGCTCTTTCAAGCCCTTTAGGCTTATGGGGTCGCCAAAGGGCCGCACGGCGGTTGAAAAGAAATAGAGAAGCACGCCCAAAGCAAACACGTCTGAGCGGCGATAATTGCGCACGCCCAACACTTGTTCTGGGGCCATATAGGGCGCGGTGCCATAGGGCAGGCGGAATTGCTCCGCCATTAGGTCTGGCAAATCGGTATGGTGCGACAGGCCATAATCGATCAGGACAGCCTCACCACTCGGCCTGAACAAGATATTGGAGGGCTTGAGGTCGAGGTGGATCACATTTTGGCGGTGGAGGGAGTCAAGCGCGGTGGCCAAAGCAATGCCAATGCGGGCGACTTCATCAGCAGAGAGCGGCAGTTCTTTCAGCTTCGGCAGAAGGGTCTCGCCAGCAATTTCCTCCACGACGATATAGGGCTGCTTGGAGAAATCGCCGACACCAAAGGTCTTGGGAACATGCTGGCCAGACAGGCGCGGCAGGATCATCTGTTCCATCTCAAAGCTAACGATGGCCGCAGGATCTTCACCATCGGCGAGGCGCGGCACTTTCATCAAAAGCGGGAAGGGGATCTCCGGATGGGTGCAACGCCACAGAACCGCCATGCCGCCGCGATGCACAATCTCGCCAATGGTGAACTCGTCAATCACCATGCCGGTTTCGATCATGTGCGAAGCGGCCATGGTTTAGCGCCCTACATGCAGGCGGTCTGCCAATCTGCCGGGCAAGCCAGCGGCCCGAATGGATGCTGCGGCCCCGTCGATATCATAGGCAAGGCGGCGAAACTCCAACTGGCGGCTAATTGTGTCATAAAGGCCATAGCCGGCCAGCGGATTTCCGTCGCGCGGCTGGCCGACACTGGGTAAAACAACATGCCAGCGCCGCGAACTCAACAGCGGTACTTTGGCTTCATCGGCGGGGACGAAGCGCGAGATTGAGCCATCAGTCGCCAGACCATAAATCGCGGGCTGATGCACATGACCGCAAACCACGATGCGGCTTTGGGTGCCTTCCAGCGACAGCTGCGCGCTGGCACAATCGGTCACATAGCGCCACTTCGTTGGGGCAGAAGCGTCAGCATGGACATAGAGGCGGTCTTCGTCCTCAACCATCATCGGGAGGCTATCAAGAAATTTTTGCTGGTCTTTCGATAATTGATTGCGCGTCCAATTGGCAGCGCTCGCGGCGGTCTCATTCATCTCACGATCAAAGTCGCTGGCCATATCATCATGATTGCCTTTGACTGCCACAGCACCGTCAGCGACCATGGCTTCGATCTTGGCCAGTACTTTTCCAGGGTCGCCGCCATAGCCAACGAAGTCGCCCAAAAACACATAGCGGGTCACGCCATGCGCCTCGGCATCCTCCAAACACGCTTCAAGCGCTTGGATATTTGAATGAATATCGCCGAATAAAGCGATCACGCGCATCCCCCCATGCAGGAACACACTATAGCGGAGGATGACCCACAAGTCGCCACTGTCGCGCTGCACAAAAAACGGGCCCGACAGTGATCTGTCAGGCCCGCCAGTTTTGCTTAGATCAAACCTATCTGAAGCTTAGAAATTGACTTTCGCTTCAATGCCCCAGATGCGTGGTGCATTGGTGAAGCCGGTCAGATTGTTGAAGTCGATACCACCGACCAAACGCTCTTCATTGGTGATGTTACGGCCATAAGCAGCAATTTCATACTTATTGTCGAACAAGGTGACACCAGTGCGCAGACCACCTTCCCAATAGCCGTCTTCGGAGAATTCGATCGACTTATAGAGAGTGAAATAGGTCTCACCCTTATAGGCCCAATCGGTCAGAGCGAAGAACTCATGGCCGTTGCCGAATGGCTTGGAATATTTTGCCGAAACATTGGCAATCCACTCTGGCGCGTTGGGGAAGGGATTGCCATCGATCTTGGCATTGCCGCCGACCAAGGGGTTTTGGATTGTGCAAGGTGCACCGCATGCACCAACGGTCAGTGTTGGGTCGTTGATTTCGGTCTTGTTGTACGAAAGCGAACCGGCAAACGACAGGTTTTGTGTTGGCAACCACTGAAGTTCAGCTTCGAAACCCGAGGCCTTGCCTTCCTTGGCGTTCAGCAATTGGTTAAAGTTGCCAGCGCCACCAATGGCGGTGAATTGCTGGTCTTCAATGTTCATAGCGAAGACGTTGAAATCTGCCCGGATCTTACGATCCATCGCAAAGGCTTTCACACCGGCTTCGAACGAGGTCACGAATTCAGACTTCGCGGTGGTGACGGCGGTCCCGAACAGGATGCGGCCTTGGATCGAAGGGGCGCGATAGCCGCGCGCTGCGCGAGCATACACATTGACCGACTCGGTGGCTTCATAGGTTGCTGACAGGTCCCAAGATACGGCTTCATCGGAAACGCTCTTGCGAACTGGGGCAATGTTGGCGATGCCGCCACGTGCGACCAGATCCTTGCTGTCGTCGGAATAGCGCAGGCCAGCCGTCAGGGCCAAACGGTCGCTTGGCTTGTAGGTCAAAGAGCCGAACAATGCCCAAGAATCGGTGTCTTGGGTTTGACGCGCATCGGTGAAGATGCCGGTTGGCGAGAAGAAGCCCAGCGAGAAGATCGACAGCTCTTCTTGGAACACATAGGCCCCAACTTGCCAGCTCAGTGCGCCATCACCATTGCTGGACAGACGCAATTCCTGTGTGACTTGCTTGTGATCGTCGATGCCATCGGCCGTATCCGAGCTGAAGGGGATGAAGCCTGGGCCAACGCCGGCTACGCCGCCATCGATGTCGCCACGGCCATAAAAGCTCAAGGTCTCATAGCCAGTGACCGACGTCAGAGTAACATTGCCAAAGTCGTAGGAGATACGGGCGGTCAGGCCCTTCGATTCCAGCTCTTGGTTGTTGCCTTCACCTTGGTCATAGCTGACGCGATCGGCAACGAAGTTGCTGTTCAGGCCGCGCTTGCCCTGTGTGATGACATTAGCGCGGAAGATTTGCGAGGTACCTTCCAGCTTACGAGCATGCGCGTTCAACAAAATGTCGAGTTGGTCGCTGGGCTGGATACGCAATTGGCCACGAATGGCGCGGTCATCAAAGCCGCCCAAATTCTTTTCAGCCAAAGGTCCGGTGTTCGTGATCCAGTCATCCTGACCGGTCAACATGGCCGAAACGCGGAAGGATACCGTGTCGCTCAAGGCACCGCCCAAAGCACCTTCTGCATCACGGCCGCCAAACGAGCGGAAGCCGCCCTTCAAATAGCCACCAGACTTGCCATTTGGCTTCACGCTGTCGAATTTCACAATCCCTGCAGGCGTGTTGCGGCCAAACAAGGTGCCTTGTGGCCCGCGCAGGACTTCGATGCGCTCCACGTCAAATACGGGGAAGCCTTTGAGAACTGGGTTTTCGAAGACGACTTCGTCATAGATCAAAGAAACAGGCTGGGAAGCGTTCAAGTCGAAGTCGGAATTACCCAAGCCGCGCAGATAAAAGCGCGGGAAGGTGCGGCCGAACGAGCTTTCAACAACCAGCGATGGCACACGGCCGGAGAAGGCGTTCATATCAGCGCCGCCCGAGGTCAGGGTCGTCAACGCATCACCGCGCACCGTGGTCAAAGACGCAGGCACATCTTGGCTGCTTTCTTCGCGCTTACGAGCCGTAACGATGACGGTCTCAATACCGGTTGGCTCTTCCGCCGCTGCTGCGGTCTGGGCAGCCGCAAAACCTGGGGCAAATGCAAGGGTGCTAAATGCGACGGCGCTAACCGAGGCCATTGCAAGGTGACGTTTAGAAATCATGTGAGGTCCATCCTGATTTTGTAATCGTCAGTTCGTTGTTTCGCTCCAGTAAGACCGGAGTGGTCGAGGAGGAATCTGAAGCGCCAAACTGCTGATGGGCGAGTGGGCTAACGTGCGACTACGGATGAATCTACCTTGGATATGGTGAAATACGCCTCTCAAGCGACTCTATTTTCGGTGTGTTGCGTTGTTGCAACAATTTGGCGACGGTTTTGCGTCGGGGGGATGTCTGACGTGCGAGTGGCTTGTATTGACTGCGCACCTTACGTCATTTGGTGCGACTTGTTTCACTTGCCCCCCTTGCATCAGAGGGGGTGTTCGGGCATATGCGGCGGTCCGCGCCCAAGGTTTAACGCCTTCGGGCGCGGCGCGCTTTAGGGGTTTAGCTCAGCTGGTAGAGCATCGGTCTCCAAAACCGAGGGTCGTGGGTTCGAGTCCCTCAGCCCCTGCCAGGCGCGGGACGATAATAGGAACAGGGTGGCTTCACTAAAGGGGTCGCTCAACGGAATGCAAAACAGGAACGATTGGGGCTGGCGCTTTAGGGCTGCCCGCACCACTTAAAAAACCATGGCACAAGCACCCACCACGCCCACTCCGGCTCCAAAGCCTGCGGTCAAGAAGTCTGGTCTCGTCCAGTACTTTAAGGACGTGCGTTCGGAAATCCGCAAGGTTTCTTGGGCGTCGCGCAATGAGACTTTGGTTTCCACTGTTTTCGTCTTTATCATGGTCGTGATTGCCGCGATCTTCTTTTTCTTAGTCGACGCGCTGCTGCGCACCGCGGTCGTTTCCATACTCGGTATTGGCGGGGGACAATAGGTTGAGCGCCAAATGGTACATCGTGCACGCTTACTCGAACTTCGAGAAGAAAGTTGCAGAGCAAATTAAAGAGACCGCAGCCCAGAAGGGTTTGGCCGATAAGGTTGAGCAGGTTCTGGTGCCGTCGGAAGAAGTGACAGAAACTGTCCGTGGCCGCAAACGCGTGAGCGAGCGCCGCTTCTTCCCGGGTTATGTTTTGGTGAAGATGGAGTTGGATGACGCCACCTATCACTTGGTGAAGGACACCCCAAAGGTGACCGGATTTTTGGGTGCCGATGCTGGTAAGCGTCCTACGCCTGTGTCTGAGCGTGAAGTTCAGCGCATTTTGGGCGTGGTCGAAGACGGTGTTGAGCGTCCAAAGCAAATTGTTTCGTTCGACTTGGGCGAGAAGGTGCGGGTCATGGATGGCCCATTTGCTTCCTTCGAAGGCCATGTTGAAGAAGTCGATGAGTCGCGTCAGCGCCTCAAAGTTGCAGTTTCAATCTTCGGCCGGTCGACACCGGTTGAACTTGAATATGGGCAGGTGGAAAAGCTCAGCTAATCCATCGGTTCATGAGATGTGGGAGGTTCGCGCAAATTAGCCAGCGCGACCGGACCACGTAACCCTCGATCTTCCAGCCTTGCTGGTTTGATCGAAAAACCCAAGCACACCTGAATAGGGTGGCTTTTAGGAGTGGGACTATGGCGAAGAAGATTCTCGGGCAAATTAAGCTCGAGGTGATGGCAGGCGAAGCAAAGCCTGCTCCACCAATCGGACCTGCGTTGGGTCAACGCGGCTTGAACATCATGGAATTCTGCAAAGGCTTTAACGCCAAGACGCAGGAAATGGAAAAGGGTACCCCTTGCCCAACCGTGATCACCTATTACCAAGACAAGAGCTTCACCTTTGAGATCAAGACGCCACCTGCGTCGCATTATCTCAAAAAGGCGGCTGGTCTCTCGAAGGGCTCGTTGAAGCCAGGTCGTGACCGCGCCGGTTCGGTGACCATGGCCCAGTGCCGTGAGATCGCTGAAAAGAAAATGAAGGACTTGAACGCTATGGATCTCGACGCCGCGACGAAAATCATCGCTGGCTCGGCACGTTCCATGGGCTTGGAAGTGGTGGCATAATCATGGCTAAAGTTGGAAAACGGCTCTCCGCCGCCCGTACAAGCGTTGTTGCTGAAAAGCTCTACACCTTGGAAGAAGCCATCGCGATCGTGAAGGCAAATGCAAAAGCTAAGTTTGACGAAGGCGTGGATATCGCTGTCAATCTGGGCGTTGAACCAAAGTATGCAGACCAAATGGTCCGTGGCGTTTGTAATCTGCCAAACGGTTCTGGCCGTTCGGTTCGCGTGGCTGTATTTGCTCGCGGCCCCAAGGCAGATGAAGCCCGCGCAGCCGGTGCTGAAATCGTCGGTGCTGAAGACTTGCTCGAAGAAGTGCAAGGTGGCCGCATGGACTTTGATCGCGTCATCGCAACCCCAGATATGATGGCTCTCGTGGGTC
>CALRLV020000105.1:0-9001 GCA_943368895.1 Ferrovibrio terrae | reverse complement strand
AGGAAATTCTGGCGCTGGCCATGCGCGCGCCTTCCTCGATGAATACTCAGCCCTGGAACTTCTATGTGCTAACCGGTGAGCCCTTGGACCGCATTCGCGCAGGCAATACGGAGCGTAATCTTGCCGGTGTGCCGCACTCGCGTGAGTTTCGTATTGGCCAAGCCTTTGCAGGCGTGCACCGCGACCGCCAAGTTGGCGTCGCCAAACAATTGTTCGCCGCTATGGGTATCGCACGCGAAGACCAAGTGATGCGGCAGGATTGGGTCTTGCGCGGCTTTCGCCAGTTCGACGCGCCGGTTTGCATCATTATCACCTATGACAAAGTCCTCGACGGCAGTGATGACACCCCGTTTGACTGTGGAGCTGTGGCCACCGCTTTGGTCAATGCGGCTTGGTCGCGCGGGCTTGGCACAGTGATCAACAGCCAAGGCATCATGCAGTCGCCAGTAGTGCGTGAGCACGCAGGCATTGCTGACGATCAGGTCATCATGAAGAGTATTGCGCTGGGTTGGCCAGATGAGAGCTTCCGAGCCAATGCGGTTGTTTCTGAACGCAAAAGTGTCGCTGAAGCGACGACTTTTGTTGGCTTCGACGACTAGGCAACTCTGCGCACTCAGTTTTCCTTGGTACAACGCGCGGGGCTTGGTGGATCGCCGCATTCGCTAGCCAGGTTTTTCCAGCCGACGCATTGGCCTGTGCGCTTAGACCGCCAGCCAGGGCCACCGCGACAGCCGCAACCGCTGCACCGGCCGACACTAAAGTCTGAGGCATAGGTGATCCCGCCCTGAAGAGGCGTAGGCAAAAGGTGAGCCGGCCGGGATTGAAGTTGCACTGGGGCGCAAACCATGATCAGGGCGATGGCAAGCGTTTTGTGATGTGTGGCGTGCATGTTATTACCTAAAGTTAGTATGACAAATAATACAACCAAAATTTTTTTGTGTCTAGCTGCCCTGGGTGGCTTGGTTGCGCTTGCCATGGCGGCTGGTGCGACCGCCTCGACCGGAGTGGTGCAAGGCCGGGCCTCAGTCATTGATGGCGATACATTGGAGGTTCGTGGCGAACGCATTCGCTTGTTTGGAATTGACGCCCCCGAATCCGCGCAGACCTGCTTGGACGCCAATGGGAAAGCGTATCGCTGTGGCCAGCGCGCGGCATTTGCCTTGTCAGATAAAGTTGGTGCTCGTCCGGTCTCGTGTCAGCCTACTGGTAAGGACCGTTATGGTCGCATCGTAGCGCGTTGCTCTCTGGCCGGTGAGGACTTGCAAGCCTGGATGGTGCGTAATGGCCACGCACTCGCCTTCCTGCGTTATTCGAAAGATTATCGCTCCGAAGAAGCCGAGGCTAAGGCGACTGGCGCGGGCATGTGGACAGGCAGTTTCGAAGCCCCGTGGGACTGGCGGCGTAGGCCAAAATCCTAAAGCGGTGCGGGGCTAAAAGGCTAAGACGTGCAAAGGTCCCGTACGCCTGACTCAATCATCGGCCCGCGTTCTTGATGGGCGGCAACAGATTTGGCTGAGGGCAATTCCTTTAGCCGCTTGTGCGAGCCTTCAGCGGCTAGCGCCAAGCCAGTCCGCGAGTAAGACCGGAAGTCATAATCAGCCGCCATTGCGCGGATGGCGCGGCAATTTGGCGAGTTATATTTGGGGTCTTCCGGATTTGGGACCGAGCCCCATAGGCCCGAAGGCGACACACATGCGCTGAGGAGGCACGTGCTGAGAAGTAAGGGCAGAGAGATGATCGCTTTTTTCACGCGCTTAAACCTTTGCTCGGTGATAAGGCATTCCCATCATAAGTATCTGTCGAGGATTGACAACCACATTTCTTGGCCGCTGTTTAGTCCCGGCAAAAGTAGGATGAAAGCAGGAAGAAAGTGACACTCAAACTGGCCGGTGCCATCAGCCTGATCCTGCTCGTCGGCCTCGCCTTTTGGTTATGGACGCCAGATCGTTCACGGGCAGAGCTTGAAGCGCGCTATCTCAACAGCCCCAGCGACCTTGTTGATCTGGGCGGCTTTCGAATGCATGTGCGCGACACTGGCCCCAAAAATGCGCCAACCCTCATTCTCCTGCACGGCTTTGGCTCTAGCTTACATACTTGGGACGGCTGGGCTGGGCAGCTAGAGCGCGAACATCGCGTCGTCCGCTTAGACTTGCCCGGTGCAGGCCTATCCGATCCAGACCCGACGGGTGATTATAGCGATGCGCGCACCCACGCCCTAATCCTTAAGCTGATGGATAGACTGGCCATTCAGCAGGCCGTTTTTATCGGTAATTCTCTAGGTGGCCGCATCGCTTGGACGTTTGCAGCCAAGCATCCAGAACGGGTGGTACGGCTTATCCTGATTTCGCCTGATGGCTTTGCCAGTCCGGGCTTTGCCTATGGCCAGAAGGCTGAGGTGCCGGCCCTCTTGTCCGTCATGACTTTTGTGCTGCCCAAGGCGCTCTACCGACCCAAAATTGAGGCCGCCTATGCCGACCCCGAGCGCCTGTCAGCGGAGGTCTTGAACCGCTATTATGACCTGACACTGGCCCCGGGCTGTCGGGAAGCCATGCTCGCCCGGATGCACCAAACTGTCTTGGTCGACCCTCGTCCGATCCTGCCCACAATCCCCCAGCCCGTCTTGCTGCTCTGGGGCCAGAAGGACGCTTTGATCCCCATGGCCAATGCCCAAGATTATCGCAAAGCCCTGCCCAATGCGTCCTTGATCACGTTTGACAATCTTGGCCATGTGCCGCATGAGGAAGATGCTGCAGAGAGCGTGGCTCCTTTACTGGCATTTTTGGCGGGGTAGGGGGGGGGCCGTTTGAAGGCTACTCGATCTAGAACGCCATTGCCGTCAGCCCAGACTTGCCCCCAGCTTGCGCAATCAGACTTTGCTAGTGGCTTCATGGCAATGCTGTCCAAGTAGATTGGCAATTTGGCCTGACGGCGATCTGTCCCAAGCAGACCATTCTTGTGGCCCTGAACAATTAGGCACCATCCACTGGATATACTTCGGCCACTCAAATAGGATTTCGTAAAATGGTGGGCGATACTGGGATTGAACCAGTGACCCCTGCAGTGTGAATGCAGTGCTCTTCCGCTGAGCTAATCGCCCGTCCGCAGGGCCCTGCTAGGGGCGCTGTGTGCGAGAGGCGGCGTCATGAAGCTTGAGGCGGGCAACGTCAAGAGGGGCAGGTGCCAATCCTTTCGTTTGGGTATCAAAATTATGTGTCGCGTGGGGCTTTGGTTTAGCTGCTCTATCCTCAATCTGGCCTCTATCTGGCGCCTATCTCGCAATGGCGGAATCAATCTTCCACGCTCAGATCGCGGCCGGATTGCTCCCGATTTTTCGTGTGAACGTTCATTTTGGCGGCTTTTGGCCCTGAATCACCCCCCGCAATCGGTTCCATGCAAAATTGCAATGCACCTATGATCGGTAAAAATAAAGGTAATAGGCTTTAGCGATTCATGGAAATCGACCGATTTTGGCCAAAAAAATTCTGCATAAGCTGGGAAATGTGCAAGTTTCTACCGCAATTTTTCGCGATTTTGGGACATGTTGAGAAAATCTGATGTCAAGCCCCGATTTGATGATTTTTTGGTGTTCCAAGTCCGCTCAAAATTCGTCGATTTTTGCCTTGAATGTGACAGGTTTGTGTAGTTAAAGCCGCCATCCAAAACAAACCGATGCTCGTTGTGGGTTTGTCTCAACCAATCAATAACAGAAAAAATGAGGACCAAAATGGAAGGCGATTTTTGCACGAACGACGGCGCACGACGTTTGAAGCTGAAGATTCAAGAGTATTGGCGCGAGCGCGGCTATGACGTGAGCGTTGATCTGGTTGAAGAAGGTTTTGTCCCTGCGATGCGTTCGGGCCGTACCGATGTGCGCTCTGACATGGTGAATGGTTTGCCACGTCGTCGCGCCGCGACCGAAGCCGCATAAATCATTTTATCAAAAGCTGCTCGATCAGATCGGGTAGCTCGCGATAATGATCGAATATAGCGTCCGCCCCCAAGGCGGACGCTTTTTCTATGGTGTAGCCAAAAGTCGCCAACACTACGGGGATAGAGGCATTGCGCGCGGCCTGCAGGTCGGTGATGCTGTCGCCCACCATCAGCGCATGGTCCACGCTGCCGCCGCTGGCCTCAATCGTATAGGTCAAATGGCGGCCATCGGGTTTGTTGACCCCGGCCTGCCCATTGGCGACGATGGCCTTGAAATAGCGGACCATATCAAAGGCCTCCAACACGGGTTGGGCCAGATGGGCGGGCTTATTGGTACAAACACTCAAAATCGCGCCCCTGGCCGAAAGCGCTTCGAGCACCTCAATCACGCCCTCAAACGGCAGGCTTTCTTGCGTCAGGCCTGCTTGATAGACTTCCAAGAAATGGGCGACGTGGGTGGCCAAAGTCGCCTCATCAAAATCAACCCCAGCTGCAAGACCCGCCTTAACCACCAAGGCACGCGCGCCTTGGCCGATCATGCCGCGTACGCTGGTCAAGGAAATTTCGGGCAGTCCCGCGCGCACCATTACCGCATTGGTCGCACGCACAAGGTCTGGCGCGGTATCGACCAAGGTGCCGTCTAGATCAAAGGAGATCGCCAGCCCATCTATTCCGCGCATTTCCCATCATCCTTTGGTTTATCGACAAGGTCACTCAGAAAGGATTTTTCTGCGGTGCCTCTGGCCTGTCTGCCCGTTCGACGGCTAGAAGGCTAGACGTTTGGGCACAAGCCGAATCAGCACTTGCATCCTGGAAGGAAATCCCATGTCTCGCGCGCGCGCCGCTATTATTCTTGCTGCTGGACACGGCACCCGCATGAAGTCGAGCTTGTCGAAAGTCCTCCACCCCGTAGGCGGCCGCCCGATGATGGCTTGGACGATTGCTCTGGCCAAAAGCCTTGGCTGTGAGAAAATCATTGTAGTTGTTGGCAGCCATAATCCAGATGCCAAGCTAGTGGCAGAAGCCAGCCTCGGCCCCGGCACCACCGCCCTACAGGATCCCCCGCTGGGCACGGCCCACGGCGTGAATGCGGCTAAGGAGGCGTTGAGAGGCTTTGAGGGCGATGCCATTGTGCTCTATGCCGACACGCCCCTGATCCGAACTGAGACCGCCGCGCAGGTGTTTGACAGCCTCGAGCAAGGCTATGCCGTTTCGGTTCTGGGCTTTGAGGCCGCAGACCCCGGTGCCTATGGCCGCTTGATCTTAAATGCCTCTGGCGATCTCGATGCGATTGTGGAGGCTAAAGAGGCAAGCCCGGAACAACTGGCGGTGCGCTTGTGCAATTCAGGCGTCTTGGCCGCCCCAGCGCCCTTGTTGTTGGAGCTCTTGGCAGAGGTCAAAAATGACAATGCCAAGGGCGAATATTATTTGACCGATGTGGTGGCCTTGGCCCGCGCGCGCGGCCTGCGCGCAACCGCGGTCCCCGGCACCGAGGATGAGGTTTTGGGCGTCAATAGCCGGGTGGAGCTTGCCCAAGCCGAAGCCCAATTCCAAGCCCGCAAACGCCATGAGGCGATGGTCGCGGGCGTGACCCTGACCGCGCCCGACACGGTCTATTTCTCCCATGACACACAGATCGCCAATGATGTGACGGTCGAGCCCCATGTCGTGTTTGGGCCCAAAGTGGTGGTCGAGAGCGGTGCCGTGATCCGCGCTTTCTCGCATTTGGAAGATTGCGTCATTCGCAAGGGCGCTTTGATCGGCCCCTATGCCCGCATCCGTCCGGGCAGCGACATTGGCGAGAATGCCCATATCGGCAATTTTGTTGAGACCAAGAAGGCCAAGATTGGGGCAGGTGCCAAAGCCAATCATCTCACCTATCTGGGCGATGTCACCGTGGGGGCAAAGGCCAATATTGGGGCGGGAACCGTCACCTGTAACTATGACGGGTTTGATAAATATCACACCGAAATCGGTGCCAATGCCTTTATCGGGTCCGACACCATGTTGGTCGCCCCCGTCACCATTGGTGAGGGTGCGATGACGGGTTCTGGCTCTACCATCACCAAGGATGTGCCAGCGGGCGCTTTGGGGCTAGAGCGCGCCGATCAGCGCAACCTCGACGGCTGGGCCACCAAATTCCGTGCCCGCAAGGCCGCCGCTAAAGCGCTGAAGTCCAAGGGGGAGGGCGCGTGACCGGCCCAGACTTTGCCAAGATGCAGGCGGCTGCCGCAGCCCTTGAATATGTCGACGATGGCATGATTGTGGGCCTTGGCACAGGCTCTACCGCCAATCACTTCATCTCCATGTTGGGCGAGCGCGTGCGCGAAGGCCTCTCGATAGGCGCAATCCCCACGTCAGAGGCCAGCCGCCGCTTGGCTGCCAGCCTTGGCATCCCTTTGATCGAAGTTGACCAAGCCGACCGGATTGATGTGACCGTCGATGGTGCCGATGAGGTCGATCAATATTTGAACTTGCTCAAAGGCGGAGGCGGGGCCCTTTTGCGCGAAAAAATCATCGCCCATGCCACAGACCATCTGGTAGTGATCGCCGATAAGTCTAAATTGGTCAAAGATTTAGGCGCGTTTCCTCTGCCCGTGGAAGTCACAAGCTTTGGCTTTACCATCACGGCGAAAAAAGTGTTTGATGCCCTGCGCGCCACGGGCTGTACCTCTGCCGATATCAAACTGCGCGAAGCCGGTGCCCCCGGCCGGCCTTTCATCACCGACAATGGCAATTACATCCTAGACTGCGCTTGCGGCCATATCCCAGACGCCGCCGCCACCGCCACCGCACTCAACGCCATTCCCGGCGTCGTCGAAAACGGCATCTTCCTAGCCTTCCCCCGAACCGTCCGCACCGTGCTACTCGGGCACGATGACGGGGTGGATATGGTGGAGGTTTAGGCCTCCACCGCCAATGTCCCACCATCTTGACGCATGATCGCTTTGACGTCAAAAACAACCTATGGATTTGGACTATTTCTTGGACCGCTGGTCGGGCCGAGAAGGTGGTGCTGAACGCGCGAATTATCAGGCGTTTTTAAGTGAGTTGACGGAAGTGCTTGGGGTGGCGAGGCCAGACCCTTCTGCGGCAACGACTGAGCTGAATGATTATGTCTTTGAACGGGCTGTGCGGCCCGTGGGGCAACCTAATGCCCAGCCTAAGCGCATCGACTTGTATAAGCGCGACCATTTCATCCTTGAGGCCAAGCAAAGCCGCTGGCGCGTGGATAATGCCAAATATGTGCCCAATTATGAGCAACTCACCCTACCGTCGCTAGAAGCAACTACTGCCATCACGCGCAAGCCTGCTTGGGATGCCTTGATGCGCAATGCCTTCACTCAGGCTTGCGATTATGTCGCCATGTTGCCGCCCGATCATAAGGCCCCGCCGTTCTTGATCGTGGCCGATGTGGGCCGATGCTTGGATGTTTATGCCGATTGGACTGGAACAGGCAGGGGCTATTCGTCCTTTCCCGACCGTCTGAACAATCGCATTTTACTCGATGATTTGCGCGATGAGGCAGTGCGCAAGCGCCTCGCAGCGATTTGGACCGACCCGCACAGCCTTAACCCAGCCACGCGCGCCGCCGTTGCCACGCGCGAAATTGCAGTCCGACTCGCCGAAGTGTCAAAATCGTTAGAGGCTAAGTCCTTTGCCCCTGAAGACGTCGCTTTGTTCCTGATGCGCTGCATCTTCACCATGTTTGCCGAAGATGTCGGCCTCTTGCCGCCGAAAAGTTTCACCTACCTTCTGACGCGCAGCCTTGAGAAGCCCGATCGCTTTGCACGAAATCTGAAAGACTTGTGGCAAGCGATGGATAAGGGCGGCGATAGCCTCGCCATCGATGCCAAAGTGCGCCATTTCAATGGTGGGCTATTTGCCTCGACCACCGTATTTGACTTAGAGCGGGCTGAGATTGGGGAATTGCTGGCCGCAGCTAGCAAGAATTGGCGTGAGGTAGAGCCCGCCATTTTTGGTACCTTGTTGGAACAAGCGCTCGACCCCAAAGAGCGGGCACGACTGGGCGCCCATTTCACCCCGCGCCCCTATGTTGAGCGCGTCATTGAAGAAACCATTATGGGCCCGCTAAAGCGCGATTGGGATGCGACTCTTCGCAAAGCAGAACAGGCCAAGTCCGATGGCTTTGACGGGCGTGCGACGGAGCTGGTGCGCACCTTTCATCATGAGCTGTGTAGCCTGCGCGTGCTCGACCCCGCCTGTGGCACCGGCAATTTTCTTTATGTCGCCTTAGACTTGATGAAGCGTTTAGAGGGCGAAGTCCTCAATGCGATGGAGGCATTGGGTGGGCAAGAGGGCTTAGCCTTCCTAAAGGGCGAGGGCGTCACGCCAGATCAATTCTTAGGACTGGAACTCAACCCGCGCGCGGCCAGTATTGCCGAGCTTGTTTTGTGGTTGGGCCATTTGCAGCAGCATTACCGCAACCGCGAGGGCCATCCGGCAGAGCCGATCCTGCAGGCCTTTGGCAATATCACCAAAATGGATGCGGTGTTGAGCTGGGATGGCTTTCCCATTCCTCAAGTCAAGGATGGGCAAGAATTCTTTCCAAATCCACGCCAACCTGCTTGGCCAGAGGCAGACTTTATTGTTGGCAATCCGCCTTTTATTGGGGGCAAGGACATACGTGCCCAATTGGGCGGGGCTTATTGCGAGGCCTTGTGGAAAGCCCATCCGGCCATGAATGATAGCGCGGATTTGGTAATGTATTGGTGGGACCGCGCCGCCCAACTTGTGACCGCTCCCAAAACCCGCCTGCGCCGCTTTGGCTTTGTGACCACCAATTCCATCACCCAAGTGTTTCAGCGCCGCGTGGTAGAGCGCCATTTGTCGGCCAAATCGCCGCTTTCGATCGTCTTTGCCATCGGCGATCATCCTTGGACCAAAGCCACCAAGGATGCTGCCAGTGTGCGCATTGCTATGACGGTGGCCGAAGCGGGCCAGCATGACGGTAAAGTCCTGACCGTGACACAGGAATTAGGCCTCGACACCGACACCCCGCAAATCCAGTTTCATACCCAGCATGGACGGGTGAATCCTGACCTGACGA
>CALRLV020000104.1:0-9008 GCA_943368895.1 Ferrovibrio terrae | reverse complement strand
GAAGCTGCAACTGCCTTTTCGCGCATTTGCGAGAAGATATCTGAGATCTGCTCGCCCGCTGCCAGCGCAACATCGGCGATCGATTTTGCCCGGTTCAAGCTGTTGCGAACCGCGTCATAGGCCGAAAGCTCAGACCGCTGTTGTTGGGCGATGTTGTAGATCGCACCATTGTCCTTCGCGACGGCGACTTTCAAGCCGGTGTTGATCCGGCTTTGGATGCCGTCCATCTCGCGATTGGTCTTGTTCAGGTTCTGGAGGGCCGTCATGGCTCCCATATTTGTATGCACACTACCTGACATGGTTCGCTCTTTCTTTTTTAATCACCCGGCCAGTCTCGACAAACTTTGCAGCGAGATGACCCAATTTAACTTACAGAAGTTGTGGCGAAAACATGGTGAATATTTCGTAAACTACCCACTGGTCCAAGGCGCTTTTGGGCCAGATTGCTTTCGCCTAACGTTTGGTTCCTTAGTTGCGGAACAGCGACAGGATGCTCTGCGGTGCCTGGTTGGCGATCGAGAGTGCCTGTGTGCCCAATTGTTGTTTAACTTGCAGCGATTGTAAGCGCGCGCTTTCGCTGGCGAGATCTGCGTCAACCAGATTACCAATGCCGCCTGTGATGGCGTCTTGAAGTTTGGAGACGAAAATCGAATGGTTCTCAACCCGCTTGGCCGACGCCCCGAGCCGGGCCAGTTCCGAGTTGATGTAGTTAAGCGAGGCAACGACTTGGTCGCGCGATGTGGCGGCCAGGGCTGCTGTGCTCAAGTCTGATGTCGCACCCAAGTAAATGTCGACAGCGGGCGATGCTGGCGCGGTCCCGGCACCTGCACCCAATGCCAAGTCGAGCGTTGGCAATGTAATGGTTTGGCTGCCCGTCGTATTGGCGAGGAAGGTCAAGTTAGCGCCACCGCCTAGGATATTTGCGCCATCAAAAACCGCATTGGCGATCACCGAAGGCACTTGGTCGCGTAGCGCAATGAACTCAGAATTATAGGCCGCGCGGCTGGTTGCTGAGATGGAGGTATCGGATGCGGCAACCGCTTTTTCCCGCATCTGCGTGAAAATGTCCGAGAGGGCCTCGCCAGCGGCAAGCGCCACATCGGCAATCGACTTTGCCCGGTTCAAGCCATCTGCAACTGCATTATAGGCAGAATTCTCAGAGCGCTGTTGTTGGGCGATGTTGTAGATCGCGCCATTGTCCTGCGCTTTTGCAACTTTCAAACCGGTATTGATCCGGCTTTGGGTAACACTCAGTTCACGTGAGGTCGCATTCAAATTTTGAAGCGCGACCATCGCTCCCATATTTGTGTGGACGCTATTTGCCATCTTCTAAAGTCCTTCCAGCCATTCAGGCGGAACCCTCGCTACTTCAAGGGTCAGTCCGCAAACTCTGGCAGGGGCTCCGCAAATGGCATGCCAGCGGCGTTAATCATGTAGTCAATTGTATTTTATCTATATTTTTAAGGGGTCGGAAAAGGCGATTGATACCAAACATGGTAAACACTGCCGGGTCATTACGGTTAACAGGCAAAATTTGCCGCTCTGATGGGTCAATCGCACAATTGCCCGCTGTCTTTCGTTGCAGTGCCATCAAACGCGCGCTAGAGCGCCTATGACAGGCAAGAATCTAGTCCGAGGGGAAACAGATATGGCTCGTAAAAAGATTGCGCTCATCGGTGCAGGCATGATTGGCGGCACATTGGCCCATATCGCGGCGCGCGAAGAACTGGGCGACATTATTTTGTTCGACATCGCCGAAGGCGTGCCACAAGGCAAAGCCTTGGATATTGATGAAGCAAGCCCCGTGTTTGGTTCGGACATCGATATCAAGGGTGCCAATGACTATGCCGCGATTGCGGGCGCAGACGTGTGCATCGTCACCGCTGGCGTGCCCCGTAAGCCGGGCATGAGCCGCGATGACTTGATCGGTATCAACCTCAAAGTGATGAAGGCTGTCGGCGAAGGCATTAAGACCTACGCACCAAACGCTTTCGTCATTTGCATCACCAACCCACTGGATGCCATGGTATGGGCTCTACGCGAATTCTCTGGCCTGCCGCACCATATGGTCTGCGGGATGGCAGGCGTACTCGATAGCGCACGTTTCCGCTGGTTCTTGGCCGAACACTTCAAAGTCGCCGTCGAAGACATCCACGCTTGGACCTTGGGCGGTCACGGCGATGACATGGTTCCGATGGTTCGCTACTCCACCGTGGGCGGGCTTCCGCTGCCAGTCTTGGTCGAGCAAGGCAAGATCAGCCAAGAGCAGCTCGACGCTATCGTGAAGCGTACCCGTGGCGGTGGCGGCGAAATCGTGGCTCTCTTGAAAACCGGTTCTGCCTATTATGCGCCAGCCGAAAGTGCCATTGCGATGGCAGCTTCCTACCTCAAAGACAAGAAGCGCGTCTTGGCTTGCGCTTGCCATTTGACTGGCCAATACGGCATCAGCGACATGTATGTCGGCGTGCCTGCAGTCATTGGTGGTGGCGGTATCGAGAATATCATTGAGTTCCCGATGGATGCGGCTGAAAAAGACATGTGGGCAAAGTCGGTTGCGGCCGTGAATGGTCTCTTGGCTGCTTGCAAAGAGATTGAGCCCTCGCTGGCTTAATCGTGGCGATCGGTCCAACCCTTACCACGGCGAGATTAGTCCTGCGTCCACCCACGCAGGACGATTTCCCCGCTTTTGCCGCCATGATGGCGAACGCAGATCATGTGAAATTCATCGGCGGCGCTATGCCCGAAGCCATGGCTTGGCGGCAATTGGCCACTATCACGGGTGCTTGGTCGCTGCGTGGCTTTTCGATGTTTTCGGTGATTGAGCGAGAGTCGGGTCGCTGGGTTGGCCGTATCGGGCCTTGGATGCCGCAGGGCTGGCCCGGCACAGAAGTCGGCTGGGGGTTGGCACCAGAAGCCATGGGAAAGGGCTATGGGGTCGAGGCAGCTACCGCTTGTATGGACTGGGTCGTGGATCACTTAGGTTGGACCGACATCATCCATATTATTGATCCTGCAAATACGCCTTCAGAGCAATTGGCTGCGCGCTTGGGCTCTACCAATTTGGGCCCAACCCGAATGCCAGAGCCCATGCATGAGTTTCAGGTCAATGCTTGGGGCCAGAGCGCGCAACAATGGCGCGCGCGACGGGCTGTTTAGCTCTCGCCCGCTAACAATTTTCCGATAATTGTATCCGCGACGAGGCGGCCTTCCGCTGTAAGTCCAAGGTGAGTTGGAGATTGCCACATTAGGCCTTGGCGCACACGCGCTTGAATTTGATCTTCGGGTAGTGGTTCACCGGGGGCATTTTGGACGACCACGCCGTCTTGCAGGCGCAACCCCATCAGCCAGAATTCGTCACGCACGGCGTCGGGTGCCAGAACTTCGTCCTCCATAATGCCATGACCGTATTGTGAGACACTTTCACAATAGGCTTGAGGACGGATATGGGCTTTAGTCGCGCGTCTGTTGGCACCCCAACCCAGTCGGCCATGGGCCCCGGGTCCAAGGCCGATCCAATCCTGCGACGTCCAATAAAGCACATTATGCCGCGACCGATTGGCCGCGCCTTTCGCATGGTTAGAGACCTCATACGCATCAAAGCCTGCATGTTCGAGGATGGTTTGGGTCAACGTATAGAGGTCAGCGGCTTGATCATTATCGGGCAGACGCAGCGCACCGCGTGCGGCTGCGCGCGCGAAGGCTGTCCCATCTTCAATCGTCAATTGATAGGGCGACACATGATCTGGCGACAGCGTCAGGGCGCGTTCTAATTCGCTCTGCCATGCGTCGATAGTTTGATCTTGGCGGGTGTGGATCAGATCGATTGAGAGGCGTGGAAAGATCGTCCGGGCCAGATGTGCGGCACTTAAGCCTTCTTGGGCACTGTGAAACCGACCGAGGGCTTTCAAGCTTAAATCATCTAGGGCTTGCAGGCCGAGCGATAGCCGTTCTACTCCAGCGTGCCGAAGGTCTTGGAAACGGGCCGCTTCTGCGTCGGTAGGGTTAGCCTCAAGGCTGACTTCAAAATCATCCGCAAAGCCCCAGAGGCTGTCTGCAAGTTCAATGATCCGCCTAACTTGGTTCGGTGCCATCAGGCTGGGGGTGCCACCTCCGAAGAACAGACTGGTCAACGGGCGCTTACCAGTCTGGTCGCGCCAATAGGTCATGTCCGCCAGAATAGCGCTGACTAGGGGCTCTGTGTCCTGCCCGCGCGCTTTATAGACATTAAAGTCGCAATAGGGGCAGATTGCCGCGCAATAGGGCCAATGGACATAAAGCCCTAATTGCCGCCCGATCATGATAGGACTGCAGCTACAAATTTCGCGAAGGCATCAGCCCGATGGCTCATCGCGTGTTTCACGGCGGGGTCTAGCTCGCCAAAGGTCTCTGTGTGGCCAGTGGCGACAAAAATCGGATCATAGCCGAACCCATTGGCACCGCGCGGCGTAGCAACGACTTCACCCACGACTTCACCCTCAAAAGCTTCTTCGCGGCCATCTGGATAGACCAGTGCCAAAGCGCAAACAAAGCGGGCTGAGCGGTCGGTTGCCGCTTTGGCTTGCAATTGGTGCTCAATCTCGGCCATGGCCGCATAGAAGTCGCGGTTAGGCCCAGCCCAGCGCGCGGAATAGATTCCCGGTGCGCGATCCAGTGCCATAACTTCCAGCCCCGAGTCATCAGCCAATGCTGGCAAGCCTGTTGCGAGGCACGATGCCCTAGCCTTCAAGAGCGCATTGCCAATAAAAGTAACCTCGGTCTCCTCTGGTTCAGGTACGCCAAGATCTCCGGCACTAACGACCTCAATGTCAAACGGGGTAACCAGAGCAGCGATCTCTTTTAGTTTGCCTTTATTGTGGCTGGCGATCACGAGTTTTTCAAATGGCTTACTGGATTTTAACATGGCTTATCTTTCGCATTACTCGAGGCTTTGTTAGACGCATAGCTTAATGGCTGAATGGCGCGGTGGCCTGAATTATTCATCGTGATCGGCCTGTGGTGATTGTCGCCCTTCAAGGAGCTTAGAATGATTTCGACCCGAGCTATCGTCCTCGCCCTCACGCTTTCTGTCTCGCCTATGGCGATGGCGATTGCAACGGCCCAAACTGCCGCAACCACGCCCGCACCTGCTGCGGTGGAGACCCGGACCGTTGGGCAATTGGTTATGCAGAATGTGCCGGTCACACCGGAAGCCATCCGAGAGCGTTTGATCCAATACACCAACACACGCGCCGCCTCTTTCCAAGACTTCTTGCCCGATGGCGGGATTCTGATTTCCACACGCTTCGGCGATGTACCGCAAATCCATGAAGTTAAAATGCCGATGGGGGCTCGTAGTCAGCTAACTTATTATGCCGAGCCCGTTGGTGGTGCTGCCGTTCGTCCAAATTCGGGTGGCAGTTTCGTTTTTGGCAAAGATAAGGGCGGGGATGAATTCACCCAAGCCTATTTGTTTGACCGGGCCACTGGCCTTGCTAAAGCCTTTACGGAACCCGGCACCCAAAATGCCGGTGTTCGCTTTACCAAGGATGGCAAGCTGGCGGCTTGGACCGTCACCCGCAATGGCACGGCGGTGCGCGACATCGTTATCGCCAATCCAGAACAGCCTGACAGCCGCCGCTTGGTTTATAGGGCCGAAGGCGGATTTGGTATTGCTGACCTTTCCGATGATGGCAAAACCATCCTGTTGGGGCAGGGCATCTCTGTCAATTATTCCAAGCGCTGGACGTTGGATGTTGCGACTGGGACTTTGACTCCCATCACCCCGGATCTGAAAGTCGCTTATGATGGCGGGACTTTCGCGGCAGATGGCAAGTCGATTTATATCCTGACTGACGAAGGTTCTGAGTTTTCATATTTGGTCCAATTGGATTTGGCCACAGGGACCCGGACACGCGTATCTCCGCCCATGAATTGGGACGTAGAAGGTTATGATCTCTCGCCGGATGGCAAGACCCTCGCATTTACTGTGAATGAGAATGGGCTTTCCAAGCTCTATCTGCAGGGCACCGCAAAGGGCGCAAAAGCTGAGTTGGTCGCACTTCCTGTTGGCACTGTGGGCGGCGTAGATTGGGACCCAGCGTCCAAACGCCTCGGCATGACGCTCTCGACCGCTAAAGCGCCCGGCGATGCCTACACCTACGAGGTAGCTACCAAAAAGCTAACCCGCTGGACCATGAGTGAAATTGGTGGCCTGAACCCAGCTAACTTTGTGGAGCCAAGCTTCTTCAACTATCCAACCTTTGACAAAGTGGACGGCAAGCCCCGCACCATTCCTGCGTTTATCTACAAGCCCAAGAATGCAAGCGCTTCGAACCAAGCTCCGGTGATCATTAATATTCATGGTGGCCCAGAGGGCCAATCTCGTCCAGGCTTCTCATCGACCGTGCAATATTGGGTAAATGAGTTGGGTGCTGCCGTGATCTTCCCAAATGTGCGTGGCTCAACCGGCTATGGCAAAACCTATGTCGATCTCGACAATGGCTTTAAGCGGGAAGATTCTGTCAAAGATATTGGTGCCCTTCTGGATTGGATCGCGACCCAGCCAGATCTGAACCAGCGTAAAGTCGTCGTCTATGGTGGCTCCTATGGTGGCTATATGGTGCTGGCTAGCATGACTAACTTCAATGATCGTCTGGCTGGTGGGATCGACATTGTTGGTATTTCCCACTTCGCGACTTTCTTGCAAAACACCAACGGCTACCGTCGTGATTTGCGTCGCGTAGAATACGGCGATGAGCGCGATCCAGCTATGCGCGCGTTCCATGAGCAGATCGCGCCTCTGAATAATGCGCACAAGATCACCAAGCCCTTATTTGTGATCCAAGGTGCAAACGACCCCCGCGTGCCGATTTCAGAGGCCGATCAAATCGTAGCGAAAGTCCGCAACAATGGTGGCCAAGTCTGGTATATGGTCGCCAAGGATGAAGGTCATGGCTTTGCCAAGAAGGGCAATCGCGACGCGCAACGTGAAGCCGAGACCCTGTTCTTCCAGCAGGTCTTTGGCACCAAATAAGTTGGCTTAGGCTGTGCTGTTAGGCGGTAAACACGCGTGACAGCACAGCCTGACGGTCTAAGCCCCAGGCATTGGTTAGGCCTTGGGCAAAGAGTTGGCGTACGTCATTGGCCGGGACCAAATCGCGGTCTTCATAGAGTCGGCTCAAACCCGGCCAATCGCCCAGCATCCTTCCGCCTTTGACCGCGCCGCCCAGCAAGAAGGAAACCCCGCCCGTGCCGTGGTCGGTACCGCCTGTGCCATTGATCCGCACCGTGCGCCCGAATTCGGTAGCAATCACGACCGTTGTATTGGCCCAGACTGGGCCGAGACCTTCAAGCAATGCTTTGACGGCAGTGTCTAATGCCTCCAAACGGTTGGCCAATTGACCTTGTGCCCCACCCTGGTTGGCGTGTGTATCCCAGCCTTCAAACGACAACACAGCACCTGCAGGACCGCCAGGAGCCGCCAGAATACGTGCCGCCGCACTGGCCAAGGGCGCAAAAGCCCCTTGGCGACCGCGGCCTTCGTTGCCGCTCAACATGGTTCCACCGTCAGCAATCCGGTCGGTCTCGATCGCCATCGCCAGGGCATTGGATAGCATGGCATCGCCCGCATACAGGTCAGATAGACGCGCCAGCGTGTCGCTATCGCTTTCAGGGGCTAAAGGTGGTGCCCAAGATGTGGCCTTTGCGGGGCCACGTAAGACCAGAGGAATTGTCCGGCCAATGGCAACTCCTTCTTGACTTGATCCATCAGGGAGCATGGCTAAAGCGCGGTTTAGCCAGCCAGAGCGTGCGCTTGTTAATTCCGCGGTTCCAGCTTCGAGCAGATCTTGTGCGTCAAAGTGCGAGCGCTCGCGGTAGGGGCTGGCTGCTGCATGCATGAAGGACATTTGACCCTTTTGCCAGAGGCCATACATCTCCTTCAGAGCGGGATGTAGGCCAAATCCCTCCACGAGCGGCAAGGTTCCGTTGGGCCCACCTGGTCCGTCTAAGGCGATGGCACCACGGAAGCTGCGATAGTTTGGATCGCCATAGGGGACGACAGCTGTGAGCCCGTCCATAGCCCCACGCAGGATGATGAAGACGAATTTGCCTGATGTTGTCGCGGCTTGAGCAAAGCTAGCCGTTCCCCCCAACATGGCGAGAGAAAGGCCAGAAAGCCCGGCGGTGAGTAGTGTACGGCGGTTGGTCATCTGCGTTGAAACTCCGGGCTCATAAGGGCAAGCACTATGCCTTGGCGAGCTGTCTGAGCCCGCGAAATGGCAGTTCTGGTTTTATCTGTTAGGGCAGGACCCAAAGCCGATTCGGCAAAAGCGATAGGCTGGAAGGTTTCGCCGATCACATCGGCTGCAAGGTTCGCCCAGTCAATCCGTTTGAGTATCGCGTCGGGTGCGGCCCATTCGCTCGCCACATCCGGCCAGCCTTTCGGACTGGGTGCACGCCACGGCGTTTGTCCCAATTGTTCAAAAGTTGCTCGTAGGGCTTGCGTCGAAGTCCTGTTTGCCCCGCTCGCGCGCATGGTTGAGATCAAAAAGTCATTCGGTGTTTTAAATTTTCGTGTCTCTGGCAGCCAGGCCTCAGGGCTTTGGATGAGTGTCTTAGCCAATGCCGAGAGATCACCGCTGCTTTGCCGGAACGAAGCTTCCAAGCGCGCCACAAGTGCGGGCGGCGGATCATCGGCAACAAAATGTTGGGCAACTTTGAATGCGATCCGCTTCCCAACCGATGGCTGGCGGGCCAAATGCTGAAGGATATCTAAGGCTTGCCGCTCTCCCGCTGTCGGGAAATTTTTGCCAAGGATTGAGCGGCTGCCCGGTTCATGCAGCGCAGGCACAAAAATCGTGGTGCCGATCTTCGACCCTTGCGCCAAGCGTCGAAGGCGTGGCCCCGCGACTGTCCAGCCTGTCAGCGCACGGGCAAATTCCGTGACATCTGTTTGGCTATAGCCGCCATCAGCGCCCAATGTATGCAACTCCAGGATTTCGCGTGCCAGATTTTCGTTGAGGCCTGCT
>CALRLV020000103.1:0-9087 GCA_943368895.1 Ferrovibrio terrae | reverse complement strand
TGCCCTTTATCTCATTCATGTGCCTGTGTTTGCCGCTTTAGGCCGCTTTGGGGCACCTTTGTCGCGCCCGGGATCCCTGGACAATCTGATCTTGCTGACGGTGGCGCTCGCCGCAGCTATTCTGGCCGCATGGATCCTGCATGTGGGCTTTGATAAGCCCATCCAGCGCTTGGCAGGCCGCCTGCGCGGCAAGCGACTAGCAAAAGGCTGACGGCTCCTTTTTCAAATAGCCGTCAGCCTAAATTCGTTACCTTATTCGGCAGCGATTTTGGTAGCTGCTACCGGGGGAGCCCATTTCAAGACGGGCTTACGGGCAGCGCGCGTCTCATCCAAGCGCTTGACGGGTGCATGATACGGCGCACCGGTAAAGCGGGCAGTATCGCCCGACTTTGCGGCCTTCGCGAGGCCCGTCATCGAGGCAATGAACGCGTCAAGGCTTGCCTTGCTTTCGCTTTCGGTTGGTTCAATCAACATGGCTCCATGCACCACCAACGGGAAATACATGGTCATGGGGTGATAGCCCTCATCGATCATGGCTTTGGCAAAATCAAGCGTCGTGACGCCCGTGCCTTCAAGCCATGAATCGTCGAACAAGGCTTCATGCATGCACACGCCATCAAAGGCCGGGCTCATATGCTCTTTCAAGCAAGCCTGCACGTAATTGGCATTCAGTACTGCGTCTTCAGAAGCTTGCTTGATGCCATCGGCCCCATGGCTCAACATATAGGTCAAAGCGCGTGTATACATGCCCATCTGACCGTGGAAGGCGACCATGCGGCCAAACGGCTCGCCGTCGCTATCGGCTTCATGCTCAACCAGATCCAACGTCCCATCAGCGCGGGTGACCACATAAGGGACCGGTGCAAATGGTGCCAGAGCGTCGGACAAGACCGTTGGGCCAGAGCCAGGCCCACCGCCGCCGTGCGGGGTTGAAAAGGTCTTGTGCAGATTGATGTGCATGGCATCGACGCCCAAATCGCCTGGACGAACCCTGCCAGCAATGGCGTTGAAGTTCGCGCCATCGCAATAGAAATAGCCGCCCGAAGCGTGGATCAAATCCGCAATCTCGCGAATATCACGTTCAAACAGACCGCAGGTGTTCGGGTTGGTCAGCATGATGCCAGCAACATCATCGCCCAGCTTGGTTTTGAGGTCGCTGAGGTCAACACGGCCATCAGGTGCTGCTTTGATTTCATCGACGATGAAGCCGCATTGCACTGCGGTGGCAGGATTGGTGCCATGGGCGCTTTCAGGCACCAGCACGCGGCGGCGATGGGCTTGGCCTTGGGCATCCAATGCCGCACGGATCGCCAACATGCCGCACAATTCACCGTGCGCACCAGCTTTAGGCGACAAGGCAACCGCTTTCATGCCGGTCAAAGTGATCAGCCAATGCGACAATTGGTCCATTACCGCTAAAGCGCCTTGAACCGTTGAGACCGGTTGTAGCGGATGCACATCGGCAAAGCCTGGCAAGCGCGCCATTTTTTCGTTCAGGCGCGCATTGTGCTTCATAGTGCACGAGCCCAAGGGGAACATGCCCAGATCAATCGCATAATTGCGTTGGCTCAAGCGTACATAATGGCGCACGGCCTCTGGCTCTGACAGACCAGGATTGCCGGTAGAGGACTGACGGGCAAGCCCACCTAGACGCGCTTTGATGCCCTTTACAGGCGGCAAATCAACACCCGTGCGGTCGATGGAACCCGTCTCAAAAATCAGAGACGTTGGCTGCAAAAGGCCACGTGCGCCCGAGAAAGTGGTTGGGGCTGCTGCATCATTGGCAACAGCAGCAGTGGGACGGCCGACATTATTCATCGCCATGATTAAATCACCTTCTTCAGGGTATCAGCGAGGGTTGCAATATCCTCAGCCGTTGTGGTCTCAGTTGCTGCAATCAGCAGTACATTTTCAAAGCCTGCTTCTTGGCGCAGGCGGGAATAGGGCACCCCACCCAACACATTGTGTGCGGCCAGGGCATCAACCGCTTTTGCAGCATCAACCGGTAGGCGCACCGCAAATTCATTGAAGAAGCTATCGCTTAAAAGCTCAACGCCTGGGATCGATGAGACAGCGTCAGCAGTCTCGCATGCCGCTTCATGGTTCAACTGGGCCAGATGTTTCAGGCCTTTGTCACCCAATAGGGTCATGTGAATTGTAAAGGCCAAGGCACAAAGCCCTGAATTGGTGCAAATATTGCTGGTCGCCTTGTCGCGACGAATATGCTGCTCGCGCGTTGACAGGGTCAACACAAAGCCGCGTGTACCATCAGCATCGACGGTCTCACCCGCCAAGCGGCCGGGCATTTGACGGACATATTTGTCCTTCGTCGCAAACAGACCGACATAGGGCCCGCCAAAATTCAAACTATTGCCAATCGACTGGCCTTCGCCCGCAACAATATCAGCACCCATCTCGCCCGGCGGCGTAATTAGGCCAAAGGCGACTGCCTCGGTAAATACGGCAATCAATAAGGCTCCTTTGGCTTGCACGGCTTTGGCAAGCTCGGTGAAGTCGGTCAGCGTGCCGAACACGTTCGGGCACTGCACCACGACGCAGGCGGTGTTTTGGTCCACCGCTGCTAGAACGGCTGCCTCGTCATTAATTGCAATCGGCAGACCCGCGATCTCAAGACCCGAATGCTTGGCCAAGGTGCGCGCAGCGCGGCGATAATGGGGATGTAGGCCACCTGAGAAAACAACCTTGGTACGCTTTGTCACGCGCGCAGCCATCACGACCGCTTCGGCACAGGCGGTGGAGCCGTCATACATAGATGCGTTTGCCACATCGCATGCCAAAAGGCCCGCAACTTGGCTCTGGAATTCAAACAAGGTCTGCACCGTGCCTTGCGCCATTTCTGGCTGATAAGGCGTGTAGGTGGTCAGAAATTCTGAGCGCTGGATCAAATGATCGACGCTGGCGGGCACGGCATGACGGTAAGCCCCTGCCCCACAGAAAAATGGCACACTGCCGGCAGCGACGCTGCTGTTGGACAGCCGCTGCATGTGGCGCTCTACCGCTAACTCACCTTGGGCGAAAGGCAAGTCATGGATCGGACCATCCAAGCGGGCGATTTCAGGCACATCGAGGAATAGATCTTCGATCGAGGCAACGCCGACTTTGGCGAGCATTTGCTCACGATCTGAAGGGGTAAGAGGCAAATATCGCATCAGGTTTTCTGACTTTCTTTTTGCATTTCGTGGGAAAGAATCTGGTGGGAGGTGTGTGCAGAGGCCGCAAAAGCCTTTTGCACGGATTGATAATCGGCCTCTGGCTTGCCTTGGTTGATCTTGCGTTTGGCGATCAGGGCTGTGACCCGAATTTTTAACCCGACAATGGCCCGTTCGAGGCTGGAGATATAATCGGCGGGCGCATCGTCAACCGTCCAAGGCTTGGGGGCTGCTGCTTCCATGTCTTGGGTGGCTGGCTCTAAAAAAGCCCGCATGGCGCTTGGATCGGGTTCAACGACCAAATGCCCCCGCGCCTCTGCCGCCAAATAGGCCCACGTCGGCACGACTTTGCCGTGGATCTGCTTGGAGGGATAAAGCGATGGGCTGACATAGGCATCCGGCCCTCGAAAGACAGCCACACAAGGCGCACCTTCCGCAGACACTGCCGCATGAAACGGGTTGGCGCGCGCAATATGGCCGATAAGTTCATGCGTGCCGGTTGCTTCATCGTAGCGAACCACCAAAGGCACATGCGCAATCACTGGCCCATCGGGACCATTGACGCACAACACCGCGAAAGGATGGGCTTTTACAAAAGCCCACGCTTCCGCTGGGTCGTCCACACGATTGTGAACCGGCACATACATAAGGCTTAGAGGCCAGCCAAATAGGTGTCGTAGGCGGCGCGATCCATCAAAGCATCAAGCTCTGCCGGGTCGGTAAGCTTCAGCTTGGTGAACCAGCCGGTGGTTTCAGCGGCTTCGTTCACGCCTTCGGGGGCTTCTGCTAGGGCTTCATTGACGTCGACCACTTCACCCGAAACAGGCGCATAGACGTCAGACGCGGCTTTCACGCTTTCAACCACGGCCACTTCATCGCCTTGCGACACGATGCGGCCGATGTTTGGAAGTTCCACGAACACCACATCACCCAATTGCTCAGCAGCATAGGCGGTGATGCCACAGGTGGCGATGTCGCCTGAAACAGAAACCCATTCATGGTCTTTAGTATATTTGGTGGTCATGGTTCAGCCTTTCCGGTGGTAATTATGAGGAACAAAAGGTAAGGGCGCGACGACCCAGCGGCGGGGTTGATCGCGAACGATCAAATCCAATTCAGTGCCGACCGCGGCAAATGCTGCGTCAACATAACCCATGGCAATCGGCCCACCGACGCTGGGGCCATAGCCGCCAGATGTGACCATGCCGACCTTTTCGCCAGCCAGATTGCGAATTTCAGCGCCTTCGCGCGCGGGTGCCTTATCCTTAGGCAAGAGGCCGACGCGTTTGCGACTGGGCTTCTCGGCAAGCTCTTTCAAAATGCGGGTGGCACCAGGAAAATCCCCCCGCTCCCGCCGCACTTTCTGAATAGTCCAAGCAAGGCCAGCCTCAATCGGGCTCGTGGTCTCATCCAAGTCATGGCCATAGAGGCAAAGACCCGCCTCCAGACGAAGACTATCGCGCGCGCCAAGACCAATTGCTTTTACATGTGCAGTCGCCAACAGGGTGCGCACAAAGGCTTCTGCCTTATCGGCAGCAATGAGGACTTCAAAGCCATCCTCACCGGTGTAGCCAGAGCGGGAAACGACGACCTCGCCATATGGGCCCTTAACCGTCGCAAATTCCATAAAGCCCAAGCGCTTTGGCCCATCGCCAACATTGCCAATAGCGTCGACCGCCTTAGGCCCCTGAACCGCGATCAAGGCGCGATCATCGGCGCGCGTTAGCGTTGCCTTCCCAGCGCAGGCTTGGGCGATAATGGCAAAGTCTTGTTCTTTGCAGCCGGCATTGACCACGAAATAGAGTGTGCCTTGGTCGGCATCTGCTTTCGGCCGGCCAACAAATAAATCGTCCAGCACGCCACCGCTTGCATTTGGCAAAGTGGTATAGCGCAACTGACCGGGGGCAAGGCCTGCAACATCGCACGGCAAAATGGTTTCAACCAAAGCCGCAATCGCCGCATGGGCGGCATCGCCCTTAAGGCTTGTATCATCGAGTTTCAGAAAGGCTGGGCCCATGTGCGACACATCAAACAGGCCGCAACTCTCACGCGTCCAAACATGCTCTTTCATGACGCCTTCGGGAAACTGAACCGGCATCAAATAGCCAGCAAAGGGCACCATGCGGCCACCCATGCCCTGCCAGAGCCCTGTTAAGGGTGTGGTTTTCAAGGAAGTTTCTTCAGACATAACAGGCTCCGACAGGTCCGCGACACGCCTCAGGGTTCCCCCGTTTCGGCGCGCGCCCCAGCTGTCTAAAACCTGAGAGTTTTCGCGATAAACCTTGAGGCTTCAAGGGACCGCTTGCTCCTTCGGCGGTTGGACATTTTGCCCAACACTCTCCAGCGTATTGACGTGGCTGCGGTCCTTTTGCCTGAGAGTTTCCGGGGCGGTTGCTCCTTCGGCGCGGTCCTTTGGGGATCGTCTCTCCCGCAGTCACACATGAGCTTGAACCGGTATCATCCGAGAGCGGCACAAGAAACGCCCTCCTGCCCGCGCACGCGCGGCGCGTCAACTGGTTTGGCTACCATCACGGCATTCATCGACAGGCTTTTGCAGCGCTCACCCGTAGATTGACGAATTATTGGGCAGCTCAGTCTTAAGCCGACTTCGGTCGAAGTCTTAGGCGGCGGTAGATAGGTTAGCCGCGCGCTCAACCTGCTTTGGTGTCAGCGCCAATACGGTCAGGATCAACCACAGGGCAATGAAGCAATGGAAGAGATGCCAGCTTAGGTCTGGACCTAAAAGACTTGATTGACGCAGAAACAAGACGTTCGGCAGCATCACGCCAAATCCCAATGCCGCGCGAAGATTGGGCTTCCCCCCTTTACGGTCGAGAACAAATAGGGCGATCCCGCCAAGCAAGGCGAGGACATAAATAGGTGCGCCTGAAACAGGCATAATAATCGCCAACCCCACGGCGCTGACACAAATGGCAAGGCCGTAAAACCGGCGAATAGGGCCAATCGTCGCTTCGAAAATCTGCCAAAGGATGAGGAGCAGGCCCAACAGACCGCCGATTTGAGAGGCAAACCGATGCGCCATTCCAAGCGGTTCGATCAATCCGCTAGTAACACGGACCGTCCCGATTGCTGCTGCCAGCCCGAACAAAGCCACACCGAGCGCACCGACGGGCTTATTGGCTCGCATGAGGTGCCACGCCCCCCAGACAGCGACGGCACAGACCAATCCATCGGTCAGCGCATAATGAAGCGGCATCATGGCGGGCTGGTCTTTGCGGCTAGAGGGTCGACAGAAGGGGCACCAATGCCAGCTGCGCGTTTGATATCGGTGCTAGAAAGACGAGAACCATCATGGCTCCAGCCAGGTGGGGCAAAGATGTAGCAGAAGCGCTGAAACAGGGTTAGCCCCTTTTGGCTAACGTCCTTGGCTATGCCGATATATTCGTGCGTTAGAACTGTGAACACGTTGAAGGTATTGAGGTTTTTTACCAAGCCATAAATGGGCCGGTCTGCCTCATCTTCAGCAACAAAAGTGCCAAAGAGCCGGTCCCAAATGATCAAGGTCCCAGCATAATTGGCGTCCAAATAGCGCGGATTGCTCGCATGGTGCACCCGATGGTGCGATGGGGTGTTGAAGATCGCCTCGACCCAGCGCGGCAGTTTGTGGACGGTCTCGGTGTGCAACATGAACTGATAGCTGGCATTGAGCACGCCGCAGAAGGTCACCATGATCGGGTCAAAGCCGATCAAAACCAAGGGCACTTTGAACAACATCGTGCCGGTAAAATGCTTGGTCCAGCCCTGTCTCAAAGCGACCGCCAAATTGTATTCCTGACTGGAGTGGTGGACCACATGCATAGCCCAAACCCAGCGGCAACGATGGGCAACCCGATGATGGCAATAAAAGCGCAAGTCATCCAGAATGAAACAAACCAGAAAAGTCCACGGGTTTACCGGAAGGGTGTAAAACTGGAGCGGCTCAACCAAGGACAAAATGCCGAGTGTAATAAAAGCCGACATCGCATTCACCGGGTCACTCAACACACCCATCAGAACACCCAAGGAAGCATCCTTGGCCGGCATTTTTCCGTTTGCCCGAAACAATTTGATGGCAATCAATTCGATGGCAAGGAGCGTGAAAAAGAAGATCGCCGAATACAGGCCGATATTACCGTGAATGAACTCGGTGGTCGTCATGTGCTTCCCCCCTTGGTGCCGTTTTGGCCCGCTTTATCGCGTTTGCAGGAAGGTTAGGCCAGGTCTTCTGCGCCAACAATTGAATAATAATCCAATATTATGTAGATAATGGAACATGTCGATTGATCTTGTCCTGATCCAACGGTTCGAAGCCGTCTATCGTTTGGGCAGCTTTTCCCGCGCCGCCGAAGAATTGCTGATTACGCATTCGGCGCTGACCAAAAGCATCCAAACACTTGAAGCAAAGTGGGATGTTCGGCTGTTTGATCGCACAACTCGATCAATCATCCCGACCGAGGCTGGGCGAAGATTGGCTCTGACCGCCTCTGATCTACTCGCCCATTCAGAAAAGGTGCGGGCCGATGCGATCGCTGGAGAGCTTCAGCTCAACTTGATTTGCGGCCCAGCCGTCATAGACACACTGATGCACGGGGCCTTGTTGGAGTTTCGCAAAACCCATCCTCAGGTGGCTGTACAAATTGAAACCATGCCGCCAGACCTAGCCAGTGACAGACTGGTGCGACGACAGGCACATCTTTTGTTATTCCATTCAACTACGGTGGAAGGCCTAAAAAACCGAAGCGAACTGAAACTCCAAAAGCTGGTGTCTGAGCCTTATCAAGTCGTTTTTAGGCCCGGCCATCCGATTGAGGAAACCGACGGCTCCCTTTCTGCCATCTTGGCCTTTGATTGGGCCATCGCCGGGTTCGATAGCAAGTTTCAAAATGCCCTGCCCTTTGAGCAACGCGAACTTTTGCGGCGGCAAGGGTTTCCGAAATACCGGATCTTGAACCAAAGCGCCTGCTTGGAGCTGGCCATGCGGTCCGATATTGTCACCATGCTACCTGCATCAACTGCAGCCCCCTTGGTCGCGAATGGGGCCTGCCGCACACTTCCGTTTCCAGGTGGAGCCGCCTTTTCAATCAGTGCTGTGACCCATGCAGCCCAAGCACCCTCTCAAACCGTGCAAGCCTTCCTCAGCGCAATCAAGACGTCGCTCGCCAGTTGAGGCAAAGACCCAGCCGTCGTGAGACAGACAATTCTTGTCAAGACACAGACGGCAACAGGGTGCGCATTTGAGCGCGTGCAACAGGGCGCATGTGCGTGTCCAAAGCGGCAAAGCATCATGCGCCGCTGCCAAGTTTTTTTAAACTATAAACACACAAAGGCCGCACCGGTTTCCCTGTGCGGCCTGCTCTCAACAAGTTGAGTGCGACGGTCCCAAGTGCTAGGTATAGCTTTCGCTTCGCCTTTAGAAGTATTTGTTAGAATTAGACTATGTTGACCCCACCTATTGAAAGGCGTTTTCTTCTTTTGTCGCCTCGCTAACTTTCTACTCCCGCGCTTGCTTCCGTGAAAATAAGATTACGCCTGATTTTTATTTTGACAAGAAATTTTTTGTATGTGTCGATTCTCATAATCATACGTAAAATCAAATGGATGCGCATTATCCCCAGATTTATCCACCATTTTATCCACAGGAAAACAATCCGCCTCTTTTATTCTGGTTTAGCAATACACATATCGTGGCCGGGCAATGATTTAGGGTAGGCTTGGTACGCCTGTGTGTACCGCGATGAGGCCTGCCCCATTGGCTCTGATTGGGGAGGTTTATTCATGGAATTCTTATGGTTCTCCGCCGCCTTAGTTGTGATGGCGATTATTTTTGTTACGACTTTTGTCAAAATCGTCCCACAAGGTCGGCAATATACGTTGGAGCGCTTTGGCCGCTATTTGCGGACCCTCCAGCCCGGCATTC
>CALRLV020000102.1:0-9132 GCA_943368895.1 Ferrovibrio terrae | reverse complement strand
AAATCCCGCCTTTTGGGTGTGGAATACGAATCGCACGGGCATGCAGGTGCAATTGCTCACTCAAGCCACCAATAGGCTCGCGGTCGCACACATATTTCGGGTCACCCGCAATGGCATAGCCCATTTCGGCCATGTGAAAGCGCAATTGGTGGGTACGGCCGGTGATGGGCTTCAGCGCCACCCAAGACGCCTTGGTTCCGGCATTTGAGATGACGTGATAATCGGTAATGGCGAACACGGCATTGGGCTCTCCATGGGCGGCGCGGCGCATCAATTCATTATCCGGGTTCTTGGCACTTCCAGCCTTGATCATCCAGCCGCGCACTTCTCCCGATAAAGGGTGGGGCGTGCCCAAGCAGATCGCCCAATAGACTTTGGTGGTTTTGCGCCCCGCAAAGGCTTTAGACAATTTGGCCGTGGCAGCAGGATTGCGGCCAAAGATCAAAACGCCAGAGGTGTCTTTGTCCAAGCGGTGACAGAGTTTCGGCTTGCCATGCTCATCGACGGCAAAAATCTCCATCATTTTGTCGAGATGCTTGGTCATGCCCGTACCGCCTTGCACGGCAATGCCGGGAGGTTTGTTCAGGACAATCACATCCTCGTCTTCATGGATGACCATGTCGCGCAGCCAACGCTCATCCTCAGGGCTGAGGCGCACGCGCACAACGCCGTCGTCTTTCTTCTCTGGAATAACGATTTCTTGCGGTGCAGTTACCTCCGCGCCGGGGCTGAGGCGGTCGCCGGCTTTTTTGGCGCGCACACCGTCAATGCGGATTTGACCCTTGCGGATCATTTGTTCGATCCGCCCTTGGGTTAGGGTGGTGAACTTGCGGCGCAGGAACCGATCGAGGCGAACTTCGCCGTCGGTTTCGCGAACGGGGAGGGTAATGGGAGAAGACATGGCGCTCTCTTACCCGTTAAGCCGTCCAAGTGCCATGCCTGCAAACAGGGCCATAATCGAGACCACAACAGAGCTAAGGCCATAAAGACCTGCTTGCCCCCATTGGCCCGTCTCAATCATGCGGGCGCTTTCCAGCGAGAAGGCGGAAAAAGTGGTAAATCCGCCCAATATCCCTGTGGCTAGAAACAGCCGCCAATTCTCAGCCCCTGCCTGCATAGCCTCGCCGCGCATCAGCGAAGCCATCACAAGACCCATGGCGAAACTGCCCAGAATATTGACACCCAAGGTGCCCCAAGGCCAAGCGGTACCTAGCCAGCGCGCAGCAGCTAGCCCAAAGACCCAGCGCGCAACTGCCCCTAAACCACCACCTAAAAAGACCAGAACTGCTTGCATCATGCCGCTATATGGCGGTGGTGCGGGCTAAAAAACAAGCTCTGGATTATTGTTTGGGAATGCCGGGGCCATCATCGCGGGGCAAGCATGACAAGCCAAATTGCGCTTGAGGGGTGCCGGGCTTGCATAGAGGCAAAGGATTGGTGCCAAGAGGGTAGCGGCCAGGTGCCGCATCTTTTGGCACGGCTGCAGGAATTGGCTTTTGCTCGCGCGGGTTCCGGCCGTCAATCGGGTCCCACTCCGGGCATTTGCCATCGCGCTGACGATTGATCTGCGCGCATTCGCCAGTGCGGGCCATTTTGGACAGCAAATTGCCGCCAACACCGGTCGGAAACTCTGTTTTGACGCCGGCACCACCAGGTCTGCGCGGCAGGGCTCCGGTGGGCGCGCCAGGCCCAGCGGCAGTCTGCCCAGCATTAGAGACGCCACCGCCTGCGGTCGCAGCTCCGCCTCCGCCGGCAAAGGATCCGCCAAGCGAGGTCACACCACCAGAAGTTCCGGCACCGGCTTGGGCCGTGGCCTGTGAAGTTGCGCCACCGCCCGAGCTGCCCCCCACGGCCGCAGCATTGCCGCCAGCAGAGTCCGCTACCGCTTGCTCATCGGGAACGCGAAGGTCAGAGGCCTTGATCTGAGGCACTTGCACCTTGGGCAGCGCGATCTGCGACTTGGGTAAGGCCAGTGGCGCTGCTTGGGTTGGTGTCGCGGTAATGGGGCGGTTGGGCAAGGTGCGCAGATTTGGTGCTGAAGCTGGGGCTAAGCTCGGCAAAGGGGCAGGCTGATAAGGCTCGGGCTCCTCTTCTTCTACCGCATCGGGCACGCGCAGATTGGGATTGGCCTGAACCGTGGGTGCTGTGGCGGCCTTAAGTCTTTGACCCCTGATTTGCAGCGCTTCTGGCGTTGGCTGCGTTAAGATTGGCGTAGCAGGTCGCAGGGTTACCGGTTTAGGCAAGGGTGCCGCAATCGGCTTAAACGGAATAGGTGCCACTTCTTCCACGGGAACCGGGGCAACATCGGGTTTAGGATTATTGGCCTGCGCCAACACGGGCGGTGCTTTGGGCACTTCTGGTGCAACTTGCTTAGTCGGGGCAGGCGGCGGCGCCATAGGTGGCGGCACCGTCGCTTCAGCCGCTGGTGCTGGCGGTTGTATCGCCTCTAAAGGTGGCTCAACGCTTTGGCCAGCTGGCTCTGAGGTTGCAACCGGGGGGGCTGGCGTAGGCTGAACCGGAACTGGCGCTTGTTGTGCTGCGTCGGACGACTGCGGCAAAGTCACGATCTCAACATTATCGAGAAAATTAGACTCAAGGATCGGTCCGGTTGACGTGAGCAACAAAGCAGAAAGGAGCAAATGCACGGTACCAACGGTCGCAATCGTCCAGAAATGAGGACGCGAATGCCCCATATCTGAGATCAAAATTGGTCCGAGTTCCTTGGTACGCAAGCTGTTCCCTCGCTTCAGCTTCCCATCGACCCCCGAATTCACCGAAGGCCGATGGTTCGGCATTAACGCTGTTTAGGGGCAAATCGTTCACGTATCATGAGCAAAATCGCCCCTCAAAGGCGTGATATTGCCCCATACGAATAAAACAGGACCGATTAAAGGCAAAAGCCGCAGTGATTTGGTCGCAAAGCTGCAATGCTGGTCCGTATAAAAGGGACCTTGATCTTGACCAAATCGGCCAGACTGCCTAGCCCAGCTTTAGTGCGGGCAGGGGGAAAAGATGCGTGTATTGCTGGTAGGCTCTGGTGGACGGGAACATGCCCTTGCTCTGGCCTTAAATAACAGCCCGTCCGTGACTTCTCTGCTAGTTGCCCCCGGCAATCCCGGCATTGCCGCTTTCACGCGTGTTGCCCCTATCAGTGGCGAAGATGTCGCGGGACTTGTGCACTTAGCGGTATCTGAGCGGATTGATCTGGTCGTTGTTGGCCCCGAAGTCGCCTTAGCGGCAGGGCTTGCCGATGCCTTGGCCCAAAAGAATATTGCCTGCTTTGGACCCACGAAAGCAGCAGCGCAATTGGAGAGCTCTAAAGCTTTCACCAAGACGTTGTGTGAGGCTAAGGGCATTCCCACGGCGGCATTTGCAACGTTTGAATCAGCCGAGGAAGCCGTCGCCTATTTGGGCACCATCCAAGCGCCTTATGTCATCAAGGCCGATGGCTTGGCCGCAGGCAAAGGCGTGGTGATCGCACCCGATTTTCAGTCCGCCAAAGAAGCAATTCACGAAATGGTCGACGGTCGGTTTGGCAGCGCCGGTGCCCGATTGGTGATTGAGGAATTCATGACCGGTGAGGAGGTGTCCTTCTTTGCGCTGTGTGACGGAAGGCAGGCCATCTATCTGGGCTCTGCCCAAGATCATAAGCGTGCCTTTGATGGCGAAAAAGGGCCGAATACGGGTGGTATGGGGGCTTATTCCCCGTCCAGCCACGCGACACCGGAATTTGTACAAGACATTATGGACCGCTTCATCGAACCAACCATGGCAGCGATGGAGAAATTGGGGATGCCGTTTTGCGGCGTGCTTTACGCGGGCCTTATGCTGACGCCCACGGGGCCAAAGCTGGTTGAGTATAACGCCCGATTTGGCGATCCGGAGTGCCAAGTGCTGATGGCTCGCTTTGAAGGTGATCTGGCGCGCCTTTTGATGGCTTGTGCGCAGGGAAGATTAGGCGCGGCTCCCGCCTTCCGTCTGTCGGATCAGACCGCTGCACTCGTCGTGATGGCCGCCCAAGGCTATCCCGATGACCCGATCAAGGGCTCGGAAATCCGGGGGGAAGTTGGGGCGAAAGCCATTCCTAACGGCGTCCTCTTGCATGCTGGCACGCGTCGTGACGAGGATGGCAAGCTGCGCGCGGCCGGTGGTCGTGTTCTCAATGCCATCGGCGTGGGGCCGAATATCCAAGCTGCGGTGGCGACCGCCTATCAAGTCGTAGACGCCATTGATTGGCCCATGGGTTTCCACCGCCGCGACATTGGCTGGCGCGAACTGAATCGTGGTGGATGAAGCTATTCGGTAGGGCGCTCTGTCTTAGGGCTGGAAAAAAGCCTTCCCCTGCGCGGCAAGCAGGTTAAAGTTCACCACAACAACAATAATTATCAGACAGGGAGCCATCATTATGAGCGATGCTGAAGCAGACATTTTCAGTGGCACCAAGCCGGTCGATCCGCGCTATATGCTGGACGAAGTCGCGCTTAACGCTTGGATGAAAGCCCATGTTGAGGGCTTTGCCGGCCCGATGGAGATTCGCCAATTCAAGGGGGGGCAATCCAACCCGACCTATCAGATCATCACGCCCAAACAGAATTATGTGCTGCGCCGAAAGCCACCTGGCAAACTCCTACCTTCCGCCCATGCAGTGGACCGCGAGTTCCGCGTGATCTCTGCGCTTTATCCAACAGGCTTTCCCGTCGCTAAGCCGTTTGGCTTGTGCATGGATGAAAGCGTGATTGGCACGATCTTCTACATTATGGACTCCGTTGAAGGCCGTATCCTGTGGGATGGCTCCTTACCGGACAGCACACCAGCAGAGCGCACCGCGATTTATGAGGCCAAGATTGCGACCTTGGCGGCCTTGCATGCAACCGACTACAAGGCGGTGGGGCTGGAAGATTTCGGAAAGGCTGGTTCCTATTTTTCCCGCCAGATCAGCCGCTGGACTAAGCAATATCAATTGTCCGAAACCACAAAAATTCCCGAGATGGACCGTCTGATTGAGTGGTTGCCTACCAGTGTGCCCGATGGTGAGACCACCTCCATTGTGCATGGCGACTTCCGCCTAGATAACATGATCCTGCACCCAACCGAGTCGCGCGTCTTGGCCGTGCTGGATTGGGAGCTTTCGACCCTAGGCGATCCATTGGGCGACTTTACCTATCACTTGATGAATTGGGTCATGCCCTCGGGCCAGCGTTCAGGTCTGGCAGGCCTTGATTTGGAAGCCCTCGGCATTCCATCGATGGAGCGCTATATTGAGCTTTATTGCGAGGGGACTGGCCGCAAAAGCATCGACAATATCGATTGGTATTTTGCCTATAATATGTTCCGTCTAGCCGGGATTATTCAAGGCATTGTCGGGCGTGTTCGCGACGGCACGGCGGCAAGTGCCCATGCACAAGATAATGCCGATCGCGTTAGGCCGTTGGCGCTGGCCGCGTATGGGTTCGCGCTAAAGGCTGGAATGACACCTTAAGTTAAAAATTCCTCTACGATATAATTGGCAGTCTAGTGGCAAAACTTCCAGGTTTCGTCATATGGTTAAACCTTACTTCATGGAATAGGTCCTAGAATCTCGCCCAATGTAATTTGGGTGTGTGATGTCGTCTGTTCGGAAACTGACTGAATCAAGAACGCAAGACTTTGCGAATAAGCGAATCTTGCTCGTCGATGACCATACCCATGTTCGAACTATTTTTACGAGCATTCTCAATGGTCTGGGTATGTTTCGGCTGTCAACGGCAGACCGAGCAGATCGCGCTTTATCCACCTTGCAAGCAGAGCCGATTGATCTGGTCATCACGGACTTCAACATGCCAGGTCTGTCCGGGATTGGCTTAGCTCAGCGCATTCGCCAGGAAATTCGGTCGAAAAACCCACGCTTCAATCCTTCCATCCCCATCATCATGATCACGAGCTTTGGCACCAAAAAGTGCCTAATCGCTGCGCGCGATGCGGGTGTGGATGAGTTTCTGGCAAAGCCCTTCACCACATTGGGTGTGGCAGAGCGGATTGATTCTGCAGTTAACTTGCAGCGACCCTTCATCGTATCCGACAATTATATCGGTCCGTGCCGCCGCCGCAAAGTCGATCCCATTCTGTCTGGCCTTAAGCGGCGTGAGGCGGATCGGATTGCCGTGGTGCATGAGTTCGATCTTGAGCGGAACCTGATGCAGGGCGATGCGCAAATCTTGATCGATATTGCTGGCTATGACGCGATCGAAGAAACCTCGACCGAAGCAATTACCCGCATTGGTGAAATCACCGCTGCCCGCGCCCAAAAAATTCGCGACGGCCTCTTGGAGCGTGCGGCGATGTCCTTGCTCAAATATGTCGCGCTCGCCACCGCCCTAGGCAAGCTTGAGGCCGATATGGTTGAGATGCACGGCTATGCCGTCAAGCAACTGCTGGACCTGGCCGGCAAGGATCTCAACCTATCAAACCAGGTCGTGGATTCCTTAGAGCGCGCCGTTGCCAAACGTACCCGTCTGCGTGATGTGGCCTAAGGACGAAACTGACGTCGCCAGAGACCGGCACGTTGTTTTGACAATTTGGCATTGCGGCAAAATGGGCTAGAGCAGTCGGCATGACACTCAGCATTTTAACCCGTCAGGCCAAAGGGCCTGTCATCCTTCCTGAACCCACAACAGCAGACCTTGCAGGACCTGACGTGATTTGGATCGATTTATTGGATCCCTCGCGTGGCGAAGAGCAATTGGTTGAGCAAGCATTCGGTATTGATGCACCCTCTGAGACAGAGCGGGCTGCGCTGGAAGAATCTGCGCGCTTCTATCTGGAAAACGATGTGATGGTGCTGCACGGAACTGTTGTGGCCAGAGCCAAGCCCGAAGCCGAAGCCGATGTGCCATCGAAGCTTCCCCCTATTGCGCATAAGCGTGAGATCGTAAGCTTCTTTTTGACCAAAACCGCTCTGATCACTGTCCGCACCTGCCCACTTCGCGCCTTTGAAGCCAATGAAGGGCGTGCCTCGGCCGATTTGGCTGAAGTTGAGACGGGGCCGGATGTTTTGCTGGCCTTAATTGAAAGCTTGGTTGAGCGCGTGGCTGATTTCTTGAGTGCCAGTGCGCAGGAATTGGAAGATTTGAACTTACGGGTTTTGGTTAGCCGCCGCACAATCCGCTTAGAAACCATCCTAAAACGCTTGGGCCAATTGGGCGCAGGGGCCAGCCAGTCGCGCGATTCCTTGTCGAGCTTGTCACGCTTATCTCGCTTTGTGTTAGCGCATGGATCGGCTTGGTCTGTTCCCAAAGAGCGGCTTAGCTTGTTGGCGACCGATATCGAAACGCTGCAGCGTCAAGCAGAAGCCTTGACCAATGATTTGACCTTCTTCTTGGATGCCACCTTAGGCCTCGTTAGCGCGCGTCAGAATGAGACCTTGAAGGCCATGGCGGTTGTGACGCTGTTGTTTGCGCCGCCAACTCTGCTGGCTTCAGCCTTCGGCATGAATTTTGAGCACATGACCATTTTTGCGGACCCCTATGGGCCATTTTGGGCCGCAGGCCTGATGGTTGCGTCATCGGTGGTTATTTTCTCGATCGCCCGGCTGGGCAAGTGGCTCTAAGCGGCAGCACCGTCTGAGCTTAGAGCCAGCTGGGAACCTCAGACTCAAGGCCTGCTAACTCATAGAGGTCAGTCCACGTGTAGCCTACAACCGGAATTTGCCAGCCCTGCATGGAATCTCGCTTGTCGCCGGCCATTTCCCCGCCGATTGATTCATAAAAGGCGCGGGCTTTGTCATTGCCTTTCACGACCCAAAGACCGCCACTGAACAGACCACGCATCAGGAGCCAGCGCGAGCAAGCCAACATCAATGCCCGGCCTAGCCCGCGGCCTTGGTGAGATGCCTTCACATAAATCTGGTGAATTTCGCCATCGCCCAAGATTTCAGTGGCCTGACCCAAAGCCGCGCCACAGGTCGCATAGCCCAAAGCTTTGCCGTCTTCGGTTTCGGCCACGAAAATTCCGTGGTCCAAGTCGCCATCTTGGCGGATGAGTTCTGCCCGCCATGTGCGATAGAGTCTTGGCAAGGCCAAGCCATCCAACACGGGATTTGGCAAAAGGCCAGAATAGGTTTCACGCCACGTCGTCTGCTGCAATTCAGCAATTGCTGGGGCATCACTTTGTTCGGCGCGGCGGATCATCAAGCTCATAGAAACAAGGTGGCGGAAATCTGAAAAAGCGCAAGCCTCGCTTCTGCAATCATGCCATGCTCAGCGCTGTGGTGGGTGTAACCATCCTGTAGGCGGTCGCGTAGTGCTTGGGGGAGGGGCGACTTTGACACCAGACGAAACCCAATTGCACGCATGGATGCTGGGAGCCCAAGCAGGTGATCCCGTCGCGACACGCTGCTTGCTCGAAGGATTGGCACCGCGCTTGCGGGCCTTTTTCCGAAGTAAAGGGGCAAGACCTGAAGATGCCGAGGACTTGGTGCAAGAGACCTTGATCGCCATCTATACCAAGCGCGCCATGTTTGATCCTGAGCAAAAGATTCTCGCCTGGACCTATGCGATCGCGCGCTATCGGATGATTGACCGTTGGCGGCGCACCGGCAAACGTGGCGTTGATCTGCCGATTGAGGATTTCGAACATGCCTTATCGGTAGAAGAAACCGAAGTGGGCGACCCAACTCGCGATATCGCCCGTTTACTTGGCGATCTGCCTCCCAAACAAAGAATGGCAATTGAGTTGGTCAAATTGAAGGAATTGAGCATCGCTGAAGCCTCTGCCCAAACTGGCTGGAGTGCCTCGGACATAAAAATATCCATCCATCGCGGCCTCAAGACGCTGATGCGCCTCGTCGGCAGTTCAGCGACAGGAGACTTATCATGACAACCGATGAATTGATTGAAGCCTTGGCTCGCGCCCCAGAGACGGCAAAGCCAACCCAGCTCTACCGACGCATTGCATTGGCCCTCCTTGTTGGTCTGGTGCTGGGTCTGGTGATGATCCGATTATTCATGGGCTTCCGCCCAGATATTGGCGTCGCGGCCCCGATGGTGGCGATGAAAGCAGGCTTCTCTGCTCTGATCGCAACTTTTGCTGGTGGTTTAGCGCTGCGCCTTGCCAAGCCGGTTGACGGGGCCAAAGGCACCATCAGGCGTCTGGCGA
>CALRLV020000101.1:0-9206 GCA_943368895.1 Ferrovibrio terrae | reverse complement strand
TCTTCAGGCCTGTGCCTCGGCTGGTTATTACTTCCATGCCGACAATCCAGATGAAGTGCGCGCCGCATTCCGCCAATTGGCGAAAACGCTGGAAGAATCCCTGCGCCTGACAGAATAGGTCAGCGCAGGCCCAATCCGCCGCCATCCACGATAAAGTCACAGCCTTGTGGGTTTCTTGTGATGGCGGATCAGGGCACATAGCGGGGATGAAACTAATTCCCGCTCTTCTGCTCACCGCCGCCCTCGCCCTAAGTGCTTGCGGCCAAGCCCCCACTGAAGCCGCCGCAACCGTAAAGGAGCTCAAGAGCTCTGCCGTCAGTGTTGCGGGCGATGCAGCCAAGGCAGTCGGCGAAGTGCTGGACACTAAGCTGGTGTGCCAATTGGCAGGTCAGTCGGAGAGCTTTTGTGGCTGCCTGCAAACTGAACTCGGCCCAAAACTAAAAGCTGAGCACATTGATGCGGTGACGGCGATTGTAAAAACCTCGATCGATGGCTCCATCCAATCGGCAGTCGAAACAGCGACCTCGCTGGATCCAAAGACCCGTAATGGCCTCGTCTCTTGCGCGGCCAAGGCCGCAATTTCTGACGCCATCAGCGGACAGTAGATCAAAAATGTTTCGCGTCTGAGGCTTTTGGGGCCTCAATTTACTTGCTAGTAAATTCCAGGTTCGATTGAATTCTTGGATTTTAGACATGGCAGACCCAGCGCTTTCGACAACCCCGAAGGTTCAGAATTTCATCGGGCGATGGCAGGGGCTGCTACCTCTGGCGTGCATTTTAAGCCTAGTTCTTGGCTTTGCCACAGGCGGTTTTCTTGCCAGCATGGGCGAGAGCGCTGGGGTGCAGGCCACAATCGCCTTTTTCGATGTTATCGGCACCATGTGGATCAATGCCATCCGCATGACCATCATTCCGCTTATCGTGCCACTTTTGATCGGGGCCATCGCGGGGGCTGAGAATGGTCGTGCAGCTGGAAACATTAGCGTTCAGACCCTGATTGGCTTTTTCCTCATCTGCATCTGCTTTGCGGGCCTTGCGGCCTTCAGTACGCAATTTGTCTTTTCAGGTTTGAGCTTAGATCAGGGTGTCACCGACAAATTGCGGGCCTCTGTCCATGCTGCCGAAATCCCGACAGGCGACGCCAGTATCGCAAACTGGTTCAAAAATCTGATCCCAATCAACCCGATCAAAGCTGCCGCCGATGGCACAATGCTGTCGCTGATGATCTTTGCAATTGCCTTTGGATTTGCAAGTTTAATTGCCCCACCAGACGTGAGAAGCCAGATCGTCAGTGCCTGTCGAACGATAAGTTCTGTTATGCTCTTATTGGTTCAAGGCGTTTTGCTAGTTGCGCCCCTTGGGATTTTTGGGCTGACCCTTGTTGTCGGCACTAAACTTGGCGGGGAAGCCTTTACGGCGCTGGGATATTTCATCACCGTCCATGTAAGTGCTGCCCTGATTTGCAGCTTGGGCCTCCTTGCGGGGCTGGCAATCTGGGCCAATCTCGCGCTTTCTAGGCTATTGATCGGTGTTACAAACCCGGTTGCGGTGGCACTGGGTACAAGTTCCTCCCTGTCAGCCCTACCTGCCATGATTGATACAGCGCGCGATGTTTGGCGATTGCCGGAACGCGTCTATGGCTTTGTGCTGCCGTTTGCGGTTTCCACCTTTAAGCCATCAACGGCTTATGCTTGGGTGTTTTCGACTTATTTTCTCTCCCTTCTGTACGGCACACCTTTTAGTCCGCAAGAAATTGCATTTGCGGCAGCCTATGCCGCGATCTTCAATGCGACAGTTCCGGGCATTCCCGGCGGAGGCATGATTGCCGTAGCGCCCCTTTTATTGGCCCTTGGATTGCCACTTGAAGGCCTGGCCATTTTGTTTGCGGTTAATCCAATTACGGATCGAGCCGCAACGGTAATCAATGTCTTAGCAAATCTAACCATCACCGCCTTTTTAGCCGCGTTACAAAAACCTACGTTCATCGAGGGTTCAGAGGTTTAGGCCCAAATGCGTGTGGTTACCGTGGTTTGGCTTACATCTTGCTTGCACCTCTACCCAAAATTTAAAAGGGTGTTGATCTGATACATCCCTAGCCTAACGGCATCATGTTGGTGCGATGCCCACTGTACTTTGGAGACGCTTTTGTGATCGCACCAACACGCCTTTATAACTTCCCTCCGACAATCGAACCCTTGACAGGCGTCAGGTTCTTTCTCGCTTTGGGCGTTGTCTTCTTTCACTATCAGCTCTTCTGGGTCTTGCCTGTCGAAGCGGCCCCCCTGCTCAATCGCGCACGTTTAGGGGTCGACATTTTCTTCATTCTCTCGGGCTTTATCCTGACACATGTCTATTTGACCGGGGATCAGCCTCCTTCTTATTGGCGCTTTATCAGTGCGCGATTTGCCCGCGTCTACCCGGCCCATTTCATCATCTTGATGGGTGTTTTAACGCTCATCTTGGGTGCGAATCTGGTTGGTGTGCATATTGATCATGCCAATTTCTCGATATTCAGTTTTTTCACGAGCCTGTTTCTTGTGCACGCGTGGTTCCCGACCCAGCATATGGCTAATTGGAACGGCCCATCTTGGTCCCTATCGGCGGAATGGTTTGTCTATTTGTGCTTTCCCATCTTTGCATGGATCGGCCTGCGTTGGCGTGAACGGCCATTATGGTTGATCGGTCTCGCCATTGGCTTATTCGCCGGGTTCGATGTCGCTTATCAGACCCTGTTTGGACCTATTCTGACTGAAGCCCAAGAAAACCTTGGCATCATGCTAGTTGTGCCTGAGTTCATTTACGGAATCGGGCTCTATTTTCTAGGGCAAAAGATCAATCTAGACCGGTTACAGGCCAGCATCTTTGCTGCCGGCATGACGATTTTGTTGCTCACCGCGATGCATTTTCACGCCGATGATCGCTTGGTGGTTGGCATTGCCGGGCCATTTGTGTTGTCGCTTGGCCTGTTGGCGAAATCTGGCCAGCGCAGCTTCCTCTCCCATAAGTGGATGCAATTTGGCGGCGAGGCCTCCTTTGCGCTGTATCTGGTGCATATGCCGATCTTGATGGTTTGGCGAAATGTCATCCAGAAATGGTTTGAGCTTGAGAAGACTTATCGCATGAGCTTGCCCGAAATCGCGATTCTTTTGACGCTGACCCTGATCTCGGCCGGCCTCATTCATAGCTGGTTTGAGCAACCTAGCCGCCGATGGCTACGAGGGTGGTTTAGCCAAAAGGCAGCGCCAGTAAAGCTGCCAGATAACATGCCATTGAGTGATTCCAAGCGCTAAAACTGTCGCAATCTGGAGATAAACAGCGCGTCGGACCAATAAACTGCTTGCTAAGCGCGAAAAGATATGTTCTTGTTTCGTTCTTATCTTTGGAGTATATGTGATGACGACACAGGAAGTTGCTGAAGCTTTTACCGCGCTCTGCAAAGCAGGCCAAATGGATGAAGCGGGTCTAAAATATTGGGCCGAAAACGTGCGCAGCATTGAGAATATGGAAGGGCCAACCAGCGTCGCTGAAGGCATTCCGGCGCTCATTGCCAAGGGTGAATGGTGGTATGGGGCCCATGAAGTCCACAGTGTTGAGACCCATGGCCCTTACGTGAACGGCGACCAATTTGCGGTGCGCTTTGTCATGGATATCACGAACAAAGAAAGTGGTGAGCGGGTCGCGATGGATGAGATTGCTGTCTATACCGTGGCAAACGGCAAAATCAGCGAAGAGCGCTTCTATTATTAAACCAAGGCGTTAAGCGGGCCATCGCATCTTCGATTTGTGGCGTGGAAACCGCAAAGCTAAACCGGAGATGCGTGTGGCCTGCAACTGGGTCAAAGTCGACGCCTGGTGCAATTGCGACGCCTGTATCGGCCAACATCTGATGCGCGAACGCCATGCTGTCATCGGTCAGATGGCTGACATCGGCATAGATGTAAAAAGCCCCATCCGGCGGGGCGATGCGCGTCACACCCATGGCAGGCAAAGCCTGCAAAACAATTTCGCGATTGGCGCGATAGGTTGCAACATTGGCCTCCAGCTCATCGATGCAATCCATCGCGGCAAGGCCTGCATGCTGGGCTAATGATGGCGCCGTCAGAAACAAATTGCCCATACGGGCGCGGGCGGCATCCACCAAATCGTCTGACGCCACCAGCCAACCCAATCGCCAGCCCGCCATTGAAAAATACTTAGAAAAGGAATTGACGACCAAAGCATCTGGCGCAAACTCCAACATTGAATGGGTGGGCCCAACATAACTTAGCCCATGATAGATTTCGTCAGAGATAATCCGGATATTGCGCCGGGTACAGACTTCAGCAATTGCTTGCAATTCTTCAGCAGGGATAATGGTGCCGGTTGGATTGGCCGGACTGGCAAGGATTAGCCCCTTGGGCGCAGAGTCTAGAGCGTCAATTTGAGCCGCCGAAATCTGAAACCGTGTTGCCTCGCCACACACAATCTCTAAAGGTTTTAGATGCAGCGCTTTGACCGTATTGCGATAGGCGACATAGCCGGGGCTGGCAAAAGCGATCTGATCACCGGGCGCAAAGGCAGAGCTTAAGGCCATCACCAACGCGGGCGAGGCGCCACACGTCAGGACAATCCGCTCTGGATCTAGAGAGACGCCATAGAGGTCCTGATAGCGGCCAGCCAAGGCCTCTTTTAATGGGCTACTTTCCCAATAGCCCATGCCATCAGTATCCAGCACCTGATGGGCAGCAGCAATCGCCTTGGAAGGTGCCCCGGTCGAGGGCTGGCCAAATTCCATATGGATTACCTTTTCGCCGCGTGCCTTCATGGCATGGGCAAGGCGGCTGATGGAAATGGCGCGAAAAGGCTCGATCAAGGCAGTCATGCTACCCGCATAAACGCCTTAGGGTGTGGGTGTCGAGCCCTGAGCCAGCGCAACTTCTACTGCGCGGCGCGACACTCACTTGTAAAAATAGATTTTCTGATCGTTGTCTCGCCTGCTTTCTGGCATTAGACTTTCTCTATGAGCACTGCCTATCCCCCTCTCAATGCGCTCCGCGCCTTTGAAGCTGCCGCACGGCGTCTGTCCTTCACCAAAGCGGCCGAAGACCTCGACGTCACGCCGGGGGCCATCAGCCAGCAAGTCAAAATCTTAGAAGACTTTGTCGGACAGCCCTTATTCCGGCGCTTGGGCCGGGCGGTGGAACTCACCGACTCCGCGCGTGCCTCTATGCCTTTGTTGCGCGAAGCTTTTGAGCGCATTGATGATGCTGTGCGCCAAATGCGCCTGCCCTTGCGGCGGGAGCGGGTGTCAGTATCGGCCGCCCCATCTTTTGCCTCTAAATGGCTGGTGCCGCGCATAGACAGGTTTCAGGCCGCCAATCCCGACGTTCAGGTCTGGGTAGCCGCAGATATGAACCTTGTCGACTTTGCCTATGCTGATGTCGATTTGGCCGTGCGCTATGGACCGGGTTTTTACGAAGGCGTGACTTCAGAAATGCTGATGGGCGAAGAGGTACTGCCCGTGTGCAGCCCTGCCCTTTTGGAAGGGGCCAAGCCCTTGCGCACCCCGCAAGATCTTGTGGGCCATACGCTTCTCCATGATGTCAGTCCCGATAATGACCCTTCCTGCCCCGATTGGTCGATGTGGTTGACAGCGCGCGGTGTGCCCCGCGCTGATGGCAATCAGGGCTTGCGCTTCAATCAGTCTGCCATGGTGATCGATGCGGCCGCCTCCGGCCGTGGTGTGGCACTGGCCAAGCGTGCGATCGCCGCAGCCGACCTTCAATCTGGTCGCCTGGTGGCACCTTTCTCAGGTGAGGGCGACAAGGTTGGCTTTGCCTATTGGCTGGTACGCCCCAAGGGCCGGACCATGACCCCTGCCCTGAAAGCCTTTCTGGATTGGATCAAATCGGAAGCAACTGGCGATGACTGGGTGATTTAGTGATTGAGGCTTTGCGTCTGCACGCAGTCTAGTCTATCTGCGCGCCCATGACTGATCGTGACCTTGAAAGCCGCAACACGGCTGCCACCTGCCAAACCATGGCCGACGTGCGCCATGAGATTGACCGCTTAGACCGAATTTTGGTGGCACTGATTGCAGAGCGCCAAGGCTTTATGGATGCCGCTGCCCGCATTAAGGGCCATCGCGGCCTTGTCCGTGATGAAGCCCGCATTGCAGATGTGATCGCAAAAGTGGCTATCAGCGCCGAACAGCACGGCCTTTCAATGTCGATTGCAGACCCAGTGTGGCGCACCATGATGGACCGCTGCATCGCCTATGAATTCACAGCCTTTGACGCCTTAGCGGCCAAAGCAACGCCACCTAAAGAAGGCTAGCGTAGCGAAGCCAAAGCATATTGATGCTCGATCACGGCAATCTCGCCGATAACTGATTGCATCTCGGTGGTGATAGCCTCGTAGAACGCGCGCTTTTCATCGCGACTTAACGGGCGGGATTTGCTGGCCTCTTCGGCTTGCCCGCACAATTCCCCTAATTGCCACGCGCCAATCCCACGGGCCGACCCTTTGACCGTATGGGCAGCATTGCCCCAGTCTTGGGTATCTGTGCTGGGCTGTAACAGCTTGCTCCACAGTTCAATCTGCTCGCGGAACAGGCCGAGCACTTCTAGTGCGAGCTCTTGGTCGCCGCCGGTCATGCGCTCCAGATGGGCTTTGTCCACCACGGGGCCTTGCAGATGAAGAGGTGTGCTTAGATCCATGCCGCTTTGATAGCCTTTTTAGGTTAAAACGGCATTTACAACCGGCCATCACCGAGGTGTGATGTTTCTGAAGGCTTTATTCATGCTGGTTTCAGGGTCAGGCTGGCAAAGTCGTGCTCAGGGACATCTGAATCAAGGAGAGTTATCAATGCGTCTGCTTCTCACCAGCGCCCTTGTGTTAGCCGGTCTGGCCGTCACAGCCCCCGCACAGGCGCAAAGCATTTCGGTCCATGTTGGTTCGCCTGGCCCGGTTTATGTGGACCGGCGTGGGGCCGATTACTGGGGCCCCTATGGCCAATGGCAAAGCTGGAACCCACGCTGGGGCAATCCTGCCCTTTATGCTAATCGTTGGGGCTTTGACGAATATCACCCCAGCCGCGGCTGGCGGCGCGACACCCAATGGTACAACCACCCTTCGGCTTGGTCGGGTTGGGGCGGCTGGAACTGGTCATTCCAAGTGCGCGGCGGCGATGATTATGGCCGTGGACGTGGCTGGGATCGGGACCGCGACGACTGGCGTGACCGCCGCGATCGCCACCGGGACCGCGGCTATGGCCATGGGCGCGACCGATACGAAGATCGCTATAGTTATCGGGCGCCGGTCGTGCGTTGCTATCGCCAAAAGAGCCATGATTGGATCCGCGGCCGCAAAGCCCTCGTTAGCTATGTGCTGTGCACCGATCCGCGTGGGCGCACCTATGAGGAGGCAGGCTCACGCCGGATTGAGGCTTGGCTCTGGTAATTAGCCCCTCTTTTGACCGGTAAAATACATTTGCCGTGCAAACAAACGCGGCGCAGGGCTTGAACCCTGCGCCCATTTGGGCCATACGCCCTTTCCCTTGTTTCTTGCGCCTCACAAGGCGGCTAGCGCAAACCAAACGCCAGCGGCACCAGCCCATATAAACAAGCCGGTCGGGTGATTAGCTCAGTTGGTAGAGCAGCTGACTCTTAATCAGCGGGTCGCAGGTTCGAACCCTGCATCACCCCCCAAGGTTTTCAGATAGGTAGATAGTGTTTTGAGACGCGCTTTTTGCGCCGTGCACCACCCGTCCAGCACTGGGCATTTGGTGCTGCTTTCGGTTTGTGGTGAGGCCTTTGACAGATTTGCTTCCACTCAAGTTCACCTATGGACAGACTGTTTCAAATTCAGACATCCAATGCTAGCCTCGAGGCTTGATGACGAGATTTGATCCATGAAAACTCAAACTATTTTTGCTGCGAGCGTGGCCATGTTCGTCTTTTCTAGTTCTTCAATGGCTTTAGCCGCGCCGCAATCGGCCCCAGAACCGCAGGCAATGCAGAATTCTATGGGCGGTACTTTCGAAGATGGCTTGCAAGCGCATAAGCAAGGAGAGTTTGCTCGGGCGTATGATATTTTTCTGCGTCTTGGCAATAAGGGCGATATCAAAGCACAGAATTTTCTCGGATTCATGTTTCATGAGGGTCTTGGCGTTCCCCAGGATGCAGCCGCCTCAGCAAGCTGGCACACAAAGGCAGCCGAACAAGGAGACACATTCGCGCAATCCATCTTGGGCGACTTTTACTTCAGCGGTGACGGCGTTGCGCAGAATTATGCTCTAGCTGAACAATGGTTCCAACTGGCGGCAAAAGAAAATGATGCAAATGCCCAGCTCGGCTTAGGCAAAATCTATGGCAATGGCCTCGGTGTCGCCCTGAACCATCGTGTTGCAGCGGACTGGTTTCGCAAAGCAGCAGATCAAGGGCTTGCTGAAGCACAGTTCAACTTGGGCGTTCTTCATGAGAATGGCGACGGCGTGGCGCAAAGCGACCAGTATGCCGTGAAACTCTATCGTGCGGCGGCCGATCAAGGCTTCGATAAAGCAGAAGTAAATCTTGGAACGATGTATGAAGAGGGAAAAGGCACGAAGCGAGACCTAAAATTGGCTCGCACTTGGTATTTGAAAGGTGCCGAAAAAGGAAACACCCTTGGTCAGTATCATTTGGGTCGAATGTTTGCTGCCGGCTTAGGTGGGGAACAAGATGATCGCACCGCCGCTGAGTGGTACCTAAAGGCGGCTGATCAAGGATTAGCTGCCGCGCAGTATGAAATGGCCGTCGCCTATGTCAAAGGTCTTGGCGTTCCCCGCGATGACGGCGCAGCAGTCAAATGGTTCGAAAAAGCGGCGGACCAAGGCGATGTTGTTAGCCAAGTAAACTTGGGCGTGATGTATATGTCGGGCCAAGGTGTCGCAGAAGATTTTGGGACCGCCTCAAATTGGTTCCGAAAAGCTGCCGAGCAAGGCGATGATGTTGGGCAACTCTATCTCGGCTTCGCCTATGCCAATGGACATGGCGTTCCTGTCGATGTCGCCCAAGCCTATTTTTGGCTGACTGTGAGTGCTGCAAGCGGAAATAAGGACGCCAAGCACAAACGTGACGACCTCGCCAAAGAAATGACCCCCGCTCAAATCGCCGAAGGTCAAAGGCTGGCGCGGGCGTGGCAGAAAAAATAGGAGCAGCTTTGAAGGCTGACGGAGAATTTTCAAC
>CALRLV020000100.1:0-9244 GCA_943368895.1 Ferrovibrio terrae | reverse complement strand
AGCCATATCGGGCACGATTAAGAGATCTGTTTTGTCACGCGATTTAGCGGGATCAAGCGTGGCGGTCGCGGACCGCATCAGCAATTCGGCGATGGGCGGGGCTGCGTGCAGGCCATGGCGGGTAATCCAACTGAAGAATCCCTCAGGCTTGCGGAATTCGTCTGGATTGAGGGCGCGCTGACGGGTGACATCGACGCCAATATTGGGGCCACGATGTAGGTCAATCATCGAATTGATCGGGAAATTGTCGAGTACTGCACCATCAACCAAAATGTCGTCCCCTGACACGACAGGGGGCAAGATGCCCGGCAATGCAATGGAGGCCCGCAAGGCGTCGCGCAAAACACCACTTCGATGCAGCTTTGGTATGCCCAAGGTCAAATTTGTCGACAGACAGTAGAAGGACCGGGGCATATCTTCGATCAGAATATCGCCAAAGTTCTTGAGAAGCCTTTGGTCGACCTTGGCCCCGGACGTCATGGCGACAACTGGCAATACATAGTCATTCAACGGATTGTCGCGGACAAAGCTGTCCCAGATGCGCCGCTCAATCTCGCCATCATCCCAGCCGAGTGCAACACATGCCGCAATCACCCCGCCCATAGAGGTTCCGCCAATAAAGTCGAACGAGATGCCTGTCTCCCGCAAGGCCCGCACAACGCCAATATGGGCATAAGCGCGGGCGCCACCTCCGCCCAATACAAGGCCAATCGAGGTGCCCGATAGGATGCGGGCCAGCATCATCACATCTTGGGCTTGATCCTGTCGCCAGTGAAACAGCCTTTGGCTTTGAGCGGCAGCACTCCAAGCTTTGGTGTAAGAGCCTTTGACCTCAACGACCGAGCGGTCTTGTGGGGCAATCAAGATGGTGTCGACCAATTGGAACTGGCGGGCGGGGGAAGATCCGGCAGGCAGGATCATCTCTGGCGGCGGCGTATCGGCGCGACCAAACACCCAAAGCCTGTCGGCCTGTCGCAAACATAGCTTGCTCCAGCCGCCATCCCCAAGGTCTGCTGCGAGGAGGACGATGTCGTTCCAGCTTTCGATCTCATCAAACCAAGTCGCGGTCTGGGTCACAGCCTCTGGGCCAACCACGATCGCGCGCTTGCCTAGTTTTGCGAGCGCGTCCTTCAATTGGTTGGCCCGCTTGAGAATATCGATAGAGGGCGAGGCTGCTAACAAGCCAAACACACGGGGGTCAGAGCGAGGGTTACGCCGACGGTTTTGGCGGGAGCGAAACAACATGGTCCGCGCCAGATTTTGCATTAGTTGCGGGTGTCGACGGATAAGGCGGTTAAAGGCAGCGCGGTCTAAAGCCAGAAGTTCGGTGTCGCGCAGCGCAAAGACCGATGCACTATGGGGTTCGCCCGCCACCAAAGCCATTTCGCCAACCGGCTCGCCTTGGCGAATATGGCCGATGAATTCATTGGTTCCATCGGCGCCACGCCGGAACGCGCCCAAAGAGCCTGAGCGGACAAACCATAAAGTATCAGCGGGCTCACTCTCTAGGAATAGGGGCCAGCCGCCAGGCAAAGAATACCAAATTGCGGATTTTTCAACGTCTTTGATGGCTGCCGGGCCAGCATCGCGCAAAAACGGAATGGCGGCAAAATCAAAGGGTATCATTGGAAATACCCGCCATGAAACAAAGACCAACTATGCTTCATGGCGGCTCTCCTTAGTGGGTTAGAATTTGTAGCGGCCCATCAGGGTAACCATTGGCCAATAGCGTGCTGCGTCTAATTCATCTACGATTTTTGCACTTTCAATCGCCAAATCTGTTTGGAACGACGGATTAGATGCCAATAGGCCAGTTGAGGTGTAAACCACCTTCGGATCGCCCTGATAATAGACACCAGCTTCAAGCGCGGTTTCGATTGGGCCCAATTCCAATTTCACGCCTGCACCGACGAAATAAGCGATATCGTTAAATGTCGCCTTGGTGTTGAGCGTGCCGACTTGGGCCGGTGTATAGGACGTGTTACCAATCACGACATTGGTCGCAGGGGTCGCTACCAAGTCAAACTGATTGTCATTGGCAAAGATGCCGGCTGTTACATAAAAGGGCACAACTGGCGGACGGAAGTCAGCCTGCAGCCCGTAAGAACCCAGCTTCAAGCTACCGTCATAGGCGATCCCATCAATCGTCTGATCGTAGCCATAATCATAGCCTTGGCCAACACCGCGCAAGACGATGGTTGGCAAGATACGCACCCCGACTTCGCCGCCGACACCATTGGTGCCCGCGCGCACACCGACCCAGGCAGGCTCAATTGCGAAAGCACAAACTGGGGCAAGGGCACTCATCAGCGCGAAGGCAGAAACGGCTGTGGTGATGGTCTTCATAGAGCTATCCTCATTCTTACTAAGCACCGACGTTTAAAACACGGGCGATCCAAGCCACATGCTAGGCACAAACGGCCCCACCTGCGGCAATCTGCAACGGCCCGATGTGAGCCTATGTCTATGACATTGTGACAGAAGCCTGTTAAACGAGTGTCAACGCCCTCTAAGCGTGACAAACAAACCTGTGGAGAGCCATTTGAGCCGTTTGACCAGTCGAATCGATCCGTCCTCGCCGGCCTTCGCTCGCAATCAAGAAAAGATGGCGGGCCTTGTTGAAAACTTGGTCCAACAGACCAGTCGCGCGGCTTTGGGCGGTTCAGCGGAGTCCCGCCAGCGTCACGAAGGCCGGGGTAAGCTTTTGCCACGCGCACGGGTTGAGGCGCTACTCGATCCAGGTAGTCCGTTTTTGGAATTATCGGCTTTGGCAGCCAACGGGCTTTATGGCGAGGATATTCCAGGCGCTGGCCTGATCACCGGGATTGGTCATGTCTGCGGTCGGCCTGCAATGATTGTGTGTAACGACCCGACCGTCAAAGGCGGCACTTATTATCCCATGACAGTCAAAAAGCATGTGCGGGCACAAGAAGTGGCGATGGAAAACCGCTTGCCGTGCATTTACCTCGTCGATTCAGGCGGCGCCAATTTGCCCCATCAGGCCGAAGTCTTTCCAGACCGCGATAATTTCGGGCGAATCTTCTTCAATCAAGCGAATATGAGCGCGATGGGCTTGGCCCAGATTGCAGTCGTCATGGGATCGTGTACGGCCGGCGGCGCTTATGTTCCCGCGATGAGCGATGAGACCATTATCGTACGCAAACAAGGCACCATCTTCCTCGGCGGTCCGCCTTTGGTGAAAGCTGCAACGGGTGAAACGGTGACGGCTGAAGAGCTGGGCGGGGCTGATGTCCATGCCCGCAAATCGGGTGTGGCAGACCATTATGCGGTGTCCGACGCGCATGCTCTAGAGCTTGCGCGCAATTGTGTGGCAACTTTGGACGATCCTGAAAGCCATATTCGCCGCCTTGCGCCGCGTCCGCCAGTTGAGGATGAGAGCGAACTTTACGGCATCATTCCAGATGATGTGCGCACCCCTTATGATGTGCGTGAAATCATCGCGCGCTTGGTCGATGGGTCAGAGTTCCACGAATTTAAGAAGCTCTATGGCGAAACCTTGGTTACAGGCTTTGCCCATATAGACGGCTGGCCGGTCGCGATCATCGCCAACAATGGCGTGTTGTTCTCAGAGAGTGCGCAAAAAGGCGCGCATTTCATTGAACTCGCCTGCCAGCGCAAAATCCCCTTGTTATTCCTGCAGAATATCTCCGGTTTTATGGTCGGCAAGGATTATGAGGCTGGAGGCATTGCTAAGGATGGCGCGAAAATGGTGACGGCTGTTGCCTGTGCCAATGTGCCCAAGCTCACTGTTGTGATTGGCGGCTCTTATGGGGCAGGCAATTATGCCATGTGTGGCCGTTCCTATTCGCCGCGCTTCCTCTGGATGTGGCCGAATGCGCGGACGAGCGTGATGGGCGGCGAACAAGCAGCCAGCGTTCTGGCGACGTTGCGACGTGACGGCATTGAATCCAAAGGCGGTACGTGGTCTGCCGAGGACGAAGAAGCCTTTAAGAGCCCCATTCGTCAAAAATATGAGGAAGAAGGCGATCCATATTATTCGACTGCGCGTTTGTGGGATGACGGCATTATCGATCCCGCCCAAACTCGACGCGTGGTGTCCATGTCGTTAGCCAGCGTCGCTGGTGCCCCAATTGGACCACCCCGCTTCGGTGTGTTTCGAATGTAAAAGGAGAGAGACTCAGATGGCAGATAGTGATCCAAGCGTCGACCCCGTTCTCTTGCAGATTTCCCCTGATGGGGCCGCGATGGTGACGTTGAACCGTCCGGAGAAGAAAAATGCGTTTAACGAAGAGACGATCGCCTCTCTGATCGACATATTTGAGACTTTGCGCGTATCTGAAGGCGTAAGGCTCGTCCTGATCAAAGGCGCAGGGACGACCTTTTGCGCCGGCGCTGACCTTGAGTGGATGCAACGCCAAGCCCGTCATGATGAAGAAGATAATGAGGCCGATGCCGTTGCCTTGGCCAAGATGCTGCTGGCACTTCACAGTCTGCCTCAACTGACCGTGGCTTTGGTGCAGGGTGGAGCCTTCGGCGGCGGGGCGGGCCTTGTGGCCGCGTGCGATTATGCGATCGCACTGACTGGCACACGCTTTTGCTTTACCGAAGTCCGCCTTGGGCTGACACCTGCCACCATCTCACCCTATGTAGTCGAAGCCATTGGGGCCCGCCAAGCGCGTGCCTTGTTTGCCACCGCAATGCCTTTTGACGCAGAGCGCGCTTTAGAATTGGGATTGGTGCAAGAAGTGGCAGCCGACCTTGATGATTTAGCCAAGCGGGAAGAAAAGCTTGCTGACCTAGCTTTTACCGCAGCACCTGAAGCGGTGCGCGAGGCCAAGCAATTGGTGCGCGATGTGGCGGACAGGCCAATCGATATCCACCTGGCCCATGATACCGCCAAACGCATCGCCAAGCGTCGCGCCAGTGCGGAAGGCCAAGAAGGTCTCGCCGCGTTTCTTGAAAAAAGGCCACCAGCTTGGACCAGTCGATCCTGAAAGGGTCTTGACCGCATTGGCTCGCCCAGCCAAAGCTAGAGCGGCGGACGAGGGGCGGTCATGGACGGTGCGACAGAACTTAATCTTGAAAATTCAGCCCCTTTGGCAGTTGACGCGCCTTCGGGCAGCGCGGGCAAGCACCACAACGAGTTGATCGGAACCGCGTGCAAGAATTGCGGCGCGATTTTAACTGGCGACTATTGCCACGCCTGTGGTCAGTCCGCCCATGTGCATCGTTCCTTCCTGCATGTGCTGGAAGAGGTGGTGCATGGAATCACGCACTTTGACTCCAAGACGTGGCGCTCGCTGCCCATGTTGATCTTTCGGCCAGGCACGATGACGCGCAATTATGTCATGGGCCATCGCAGCCGCTACGTGCCGCCATTTTCAATGTTTCTGGCCTCTGTTTTTGCTATGTTTTTGGCCTTCGCTTTCGCGGGCGGACCAGGCTTTGTAAAGCAGAATGTCGACACACCGGTCGATCAGGCCGCCGCCTCGAGAGAGCGTATGATCTCTGCCTTGGACGATTTGAAGGAAGCGCGCGCCGATTTGAAAACTGCGCGCGAGGCCTTGGCGACCGAAAAAGCAAAACCGGTTGCGGACCAAGACCCGATCGAGATCAAGAACAACGAACAAGAAGTCCTAGGTGCAGCAAAACAGATTGAAGGGGTGATCACCCGTTACCGTACCGCAGAGCGTGATCTTGCCAAAGCTTTAGCGGCACCAAAACCTCCCGCCATCGAAGCCTCACCAGAGGCGGCATCGAGTGGGCAGGCTAAAACCTCGCCAAATCAGACCGACACCAAGGCCAACCAGATTGCGGAGCTGGAAGCCGAGCGCAAAGCCGCCCTTGCGTCGGGCGATAAAGTCTCGGTTGCGGCTTTAGATACGGCCATTGGATTGGTAAAGGCCGCGCCCGAAGAAGCGATCTCGGGCGAAGCCAAAGATGTGACGATCGAAGGAGAAGACCTTCAGGCTTCATTGGCTAAGTTCCTGAAAGAAGAAGTTCACGTTAATACGCCTTGGCCATCCTTGAATAAAAAGTTCAAGCATAAGCTCGAGAATCCAGATCTGTTTCTGTATAAGTTGCAGAATACGGTCTACAAGTTTTCGTTTCTTCTTATCCCCATCAGTCTGCCCTTTATTTGGCTTCTGTTATTTTGGAAGCGCGGCGTAACTTTATATGATCATGCCGTATTTGCACTTTATTCCTTGTCTTTTATGTCATTTTTATTTTTGGCCCTAGCTTTGAGTTCGCATTGGGTGACTTGGTCCGATCATGGTGGATGGATATTTCTGACCGTGATTGCCCATCTCTATTTCCACTTTAAAGGTGCCTATGCGCTGGGCTCGATTGGGGCTGGCTGGCGCACCGCAATTTTCGTTTCAACTTTCGCGCCCATTGCTTTGTCTCTCTTTTTCACCTCCATCATCATCTTGGGCGCGGTCGGCTGACCACAAGGCTTGACCAAATATGAGGTGTGGCCGATGGATAATGTCATAAGAGTCTGAGGGCGAGTTTTTGAAACTTGTTTCATCGACCAAGAAGAAGTCTGGGGACGCCTCGTGTTTAAAAGCTTGTTGATTGCCAATCGGGGCGAGATCGCTTGCCGTGTGATCCGCACGGCGCGTCGCTTAGGCATGACGACAATTGCGGTTTATTCCGACGCGGATAAAGGTGCTAAACACGTCCGCGAGGCCAATCATGCGGTGCGTCTCGGCCCTGCCGCTGCTAAAGATTCCTATTTGCGGGGGGATTTGATCCTCAAGGCCGCTGTGGAGTTGGGCGCTGAAGCCATCCACCCAGGCTACGGTTTTTTATCGGAAAATGCAGAGTTCGCTGAAAGCTGTGCGGCGGCTGGTATCGCTTTTGTCGGACCCCGCCCAGAGGCTATTCGCGACATGGGTTTAAAGGATCGTGCCAAAGCGATTGCCGTAGACGTCGGCGCACCAGTCCTGCCAGGCTATTGGGATCTCGATCAAGATCGCGTTCTTCTGCAGGCCGAGGCGGAAAAAATCGGCTTTCCCTTGTTGATCAAAGCGGTGGCTGGTGGCGGCGGGCGCGGTATTCGGGTGGTTGAGGATGTGGCCGCGTTCGGTCCAGCGCTTGAGTCTGCGCGGCGCGAAGCGGCAGCAGCTTTTGGCGATGACCGCGTCATGCTCGAGCGGTTAGTTCTGCGGCCACGCCATATCGAGGTGCAAGTTTTTGGCGATCAACACGGCAATCTTGTCCATCTGTATGAGCGCGATTGTTCGATACAACGCCGTCGTCAAAAGCTGATTGAAGAAGCCCCAGCCCCAGGCATGACTGAGGACGTGCGTGCCAGCCTTACCGCTGCCGCCCTCAAGATCGCGAAAGCCGTGAATTATTCCAATGCCGGCACGGTCGAATTTGTGGCTGATGGGACAGGACCTCTGCGCCCGGACGGCTTTTGGTTCCTCGAAATGAACACCCGCCTGCAGGTCGAGCATCCCGTGACAGAGGCCGTGCTGGGCCTTGATCTGGTTGAATGGCAATTGCGCGTGGCAGCTGGCGAGACCTTGCCGCTCAACCAAGACGACATCAAACTGAATGGCGCGGCGATTGAGGCGCGGATCGTCGCAGAAGACCCTGCCAAAGGGTTCTTGCCATCCTCTGGTGTCATTGCAGGCCTACCCGATGACGGCAGCGTTCGGGTCGATTCTGGGTTCGAAGTTGGTGACACTTTCCCGGACGCCTATGATTCCTTGGTCGAAAAGGCCATCGCGCATGGGGCAGACCGTCGGGAAGCTTTAGCGCGCTTGCAGGCTCATTTAGAGAGCCGCGTTTTAACTGGAATCACCACCAATAATGGCTATTTGGCTCGCCTCTGTCAGTTACCCAGTTTTGTGCAAGGTGGCGTCCATACCGGTCTGTTGGAGGATGAAGCGACAGAGCTTGCAAAGCCCGATGCGCTCGCCGCCCGCCGTTTAGGACTGGCAGCTATTGGCGTGCAGGTCGCACGCGAACTCGAAGTTCCAGACGCGGCCTCGCCCTTCGATGTTCCAGATGGCTGGCGCCTGAATGCCCCGGCGCATCTGTCGGTTGGCTTTACCCATGATGATCGCCGCGTGGTGGTCGAGCTTCATAGCGATGCGGTACAAGTCAGTGCAGGCTTTGGCGGCGATCACGCTGTAGTACCGCGGCGCTTGATCCATGCCTATGGCAAGCCCAAGGACTGGACAATTTTGGTTGCAGAAAGCGCTGGCCTGCAAGCTGGCCCGCGCGGCGACATTGCCGCCACCCTATTTGTCGATGGCTCTGGCGCGAGTTTGGTCGAGCGCGGCGAGGTCTGGCGCTATTCGTTCCCGTCTGCCGATGCTAGCGCCGATAGTTTGGAGGCAAGTGACGAGATCAAGGCACCTTTGCCAGGAAAGATCGCCATGTGTCACGCGCAAGCGGGTCAGAAAGTTGCGAAGGGGCAGGTACTGATCGTGTTAGAAGCCATGAAAATGGAGCATGCCTTGACCGCCAGTCGTGACGGGGTAATCGCTGAGACCTTTGTGCAAGAAGGTCGTCAAGTTAAGGCCGCTGACGTGCTGATCCGCCTAGTTGCACAAGAGTCTGTGCCTTGAACGGCGCTCTGTTGACGGTTTTGATGGCTGCTGCGGGCACCGCCCTATTGGCCTTTGTTGGCTTTCGACTTGGCCTGAGCGTGGATCGCAGGTTCAAAAATGTGGATGAGGTCGTACAAGCGGTTCGGTCGCATTATGGTGTGTCGACGGACCTGTCGGTCTTGATGTCACGCAATCAGCGCGCCGCGATCGCCTATGGAGCCGATCAGACAGGCTATGTCGCACTTGTATTGGGCGACAAATTATTGTTCCGCAGCCTCGATCAGGCGAAAATCATGGTGATTGCCGAAGATCGGCTCTACGTCTCCTTTCCCGATTTCGGCTTTGAGCCCGTTTTTATTCATGCGGACCCCGATGACATTCAGCAGGCTCTAATCAGCCTAGGAAAAGGTGATTCCCGATGAACCTACCCGATCCAGTTACGTGGGCGATCCCCTTGTTTGGGGTTTTGGTCGTTGCTGAAATGTTGCGCGCGCGCCATTCAGGCGATGTAACTTATGAAGCCAAGGATGCCGCCGCCAGCATGACCATGGGCTTTGGCAATACGGTCGCCAAATTGCTGACAGGCGGCATAGCGGTGGCATTTATTGCCTATGTGCATCAGTTTCGCCTGTTCGATATTGGCTATGCCGCTTGGGCCTTTGTGGTTTGCTTTTTCCTTGAAGACCTGTCCT
>CALRLV020000099.1:0-9244 GCA_943368895.1 Ferrovibrio terrae | reverse complement strand
GTCAAGGGGTTTATCGACTTCGTCGACGCGCGAAGCGCGCCCCTTGACTCCCCATCTTGCGCAAACAGAATTGTCGGGCGGCTTCGAGGCAAGCGAAGTGCGGCCTTGAACCGTTCCAAGTGATTTGGCTTAGTCTGATGATTGACGATCTCAGGGATTGCTTGACCAAGGTGCATTCCTGTCGGAACGCACCCTACGCCTAGATTTTAAGTGGGCGGGTCGGTATTGCTCACGGAATGAAGAGTGTCTCGCTTCAATTTCACGCGCTGCCGGAAGAGCTTCCAGGACTATTCTTGGATTTGTTCCTGAATGAAGCGGTGTACGTCACGGCAGCATTCGAACACTCACTTTCAAAGCGAGAACTTGAGTTTCGGAAATGGGCGGAAAGTCCAGCCGCAATTCTTGGAAATGGATTACAAGCGATTTGCTTTTCGTTGGATCCACTCAATTTGCTTGCACCTAACCTCTATCAATTCAAGCTCTTAAACCCAAATGCACTTACGCTAGTAATCGGTGAGCTTTCCGAATCCGGGCTAGCTGAGTCTTGGGTGTCCGCGATGACTGATGATGAAGTTGCAATTCAGCTTTGGAGAAAAGCCATCAAAAAGCTGAAGGCAGAAATGCTTTCAGGTGCGGTAGCCATAGACCCAGTTACTGGTGCAACTGCGCCGATGAAATGGCATAAGTTTACGCAACTTGCTCAGCATAGATTTGATAAAGGCTTGAAATTATTGCCAGTCGCCGGAAATGCCATCATCAAGCTGCCAATAGCCAGCGTAACCCCGCCCTAATACTTCCGCAAGTTATTCTACGAACCTGTCCGCCCTTGAACGTCCGCTTTCGCTCCCCACTCGCCCCAAAGCCGCCAGTCCGCTTACGGCCAAGTTCAGCCGAAATGCCCCCGGTCCGAAATGCGCCAGCTGTTGCCATTAGGGAAGATTTTGAGACCCCTTCAAAGCTGGCGTAGACACACGTTGTGTTTCGCAAACATAACGCTGATAACTTCTTCCTTTACTTACCTTTAAGCCGCCCATGACAGATGACGTGGAACGTTTTTGGGTGTTTGTTTTAAAGTGGCTAGTCGCAACAAAAATGCTTGGCCAGTCTCAAAACGGACCCGGTGTAATCTTCTCTCCGACCGGGGCAATCTCGCGACCATAACTGGCCTCGCTTTTTTACCCTTATCCTTGATCGTCGTTTTTACTGTTGAGATAGTCATGCTCAACAAAGAAAAAGCGCTCATGCAGTCTGCCGCAGATGCCGCAGCCCTATCGGGTGCCCAGGATTTGTCCGTGATGGGTGCGCAGCAGCGAGGGGCCAAAACCCAAGCCGAGAAATTTGCTTCCCAGTTGGTCGGTGACTATTCATCCAGAGCGAAAGTTTCCTTCGTCGCGAGTCCAGGATCAGACGGGTCTTTCGCAATCGACGGCGTGGCTGTTAGGCCCTCATTCTTTGGCGATATGATCCCCAAAGGTGGCTTCAAGATAAGTGTAAGAGCCGTGGCGGAGACGTTAGTCAAACAGCCGCTGTGTATTTTAGGTCATGATCTACGCGGTGGAAAATTGGGTGTGGCTGGTGCCGGTGAGAGTAAAGTCATTGCCAAAGGCTGCTTGGTTCATGCCAATAGCGATGTTGCCCTAAAGGATAGCGCGCAGATCACGGCAGGCTCGATCCGAGCGAGCGGTACTGTTTCTGGCTCTGGCTATTTTCCAAATGCAGATGCTGGCGCGTTAAAAATCTCAGACCCTTTTGCATGGCGATCCATCAATCCATCTACGCCCTGCAGCTCGATGCCCAACGGTGGCTTAAGAGTTTATAGCGCTGGCGTGACTACCCTTTTTCCAGGGACGCATAATACAGAATACTCCATGACTGGCACGTCCACTTTGCGCCTTAAATCAGGCGATTATCACTTTTGCAAAGGGATTAAGTTGAGCAGTCAGGCCCGTCTTGAAGGCCAAGATGTTGTTCTGGTCTTTCATGATACAGCTCTACAAGCCCAAGATACAAGCACGGTTGATTTAGAAGGGCGACGTTCTGGCCATTGGGCAGGCTTTGTTCTGGCGACTGGGCGTACCAATTCCGCAAACATCTATTTCCTATCGCCTAACGTCGATAAACTGTTGGGCACGATCTATTTGCCAGCTTCAAACCTCTATGTCAGCTCGACAGGCAACGTTGCCGAAAGCTCGCAATGGAGCGTGATTGTCGCGCAAAATTTGATTGTCGCCAATAAATCTCAATTGGTCATCAATTCAGATTATGCGAATTCTCCAGTCCCTGTTCCAACGGGTGTTGGCGATAAAGCTGGCGGTGCCATGAAAGCTGTTCCCTTGCGTTTAAGGCAATAGGCTAGCAAGGCCTAGCAGGGTCTAGAGTAAGGCAAAGCTGAGCCCCTTCTAATCCTTGGCCACGCGATGCCCCGTCACATAGTTGACCAAATGTACGCCTGCGAGAATGAGGCCTCCTGTCACGGTCAATAAAGTCTCGGCCTCATGACTTGGCCAGCCTAAGGCCCCGCAAGCCAGAAACACGAGGCCGAGCGTAGCGAGTAAACGCAATAAGGTGATGCGCAGGCTCTTATTGCCATGAGGCCGCAGCGCCAAGAACGAGGTTGGCACTGCAAAAGCCACAAACACCCAATGTACCCATTCTGCATTGGCGGCATGAGACAGGAGCGGCAGAAAAGCTGCTGCAATCGGTAAGAGCAAGCAATGCACCAAACACGCACCACTAAGGACAACGGCAAGCGTATCAAAGCGGCGCGCGACGGTTGAGGATGAACTGAACATTAGGGCTTACGTTTCCAAATGAGTGTTATAAGATAACATAACATATCCAGGAAAGGGCTTAAAGCTGTGACAACACTAGACCGCCTTCCCGTTACAGTGCTTTCGGGCTTTCTCGGCGCAGGCAAGACCACGCTCCTGAACCATATTCTGAACAATCGCGAGGGCCGGAAAGTGGCGGTGATCGTCAATGATATGAGCGAGGTCAATATTGATGCCGACCTCATCCGTGCTGGTGGTGGCGACCTCTCGCACACGCAAGAAACGCTGGTGGAAATGTCGAACGGCTGCATTTGCTGCACCTTGCGCGATGATCTTCTGGTTGAAGTCCGCCGGCTCGCCGAAGCGGGCCGTTATGATAGTCTGTTGATCGAATCCACCGGCATCTCAGAACCTTTGCCCGTGGCAGCCACTTTTGACTTTCGCGATGAGGAAGGTCAAAGCCTCTCCGATGTCGCGCGCATCGATACGATGGTGACGGTGGTAGATGCGGCCAATCTTCTAAAGGATTATTCCAGCCAAGACTTCTTGGCTGATCGCGGCGAATCCTTGGGCGAAGATGACAAGCGGCCCTTGGTGCAGCTTCTGGTCGACCAGATTGAGTTTGCCGATGTCATTGTCCTCAACAAGGTCAACGAAGTTGCGCCAGCCGATCTGACCACAGTGCGCAAACTAGTCCGCGCACTCAATATGGATGCTGATATTGTTGAGACAAATTTTTCAGAAGTACCGCTTGCTCGGGTGCTAGAGACTGGCCGCTTTGATTTTTCCAAAGCGGAAGATCACCCGGCCTGGGCAAAGGAGCTTTACGGCTTTGAGGCCCATAAGTCAGAGAGCGAAGAATATGGGTTTGAGAGCTTTGTCTACCGGGCGCGTAAGCCGTTCGACCCACAAAAATTTGCTGACTTCTGTAATTCTGAATGGCCTAATGTTGTCCGGGCGAAGGGCTTCTTCTGGTTGGCCACGCGCCCAGACTGGATTGGCGAGATGAGCCAAGCCGGTGCTCTTGTGCGCCACGAAGGCGTTGGTCGCTGGTGGTCGGCAGTCCCCCGAGAGCGTTGGCCACAAAGCGAAGAGTTTCACCAGCACATTCTGACCAAGTGGGACGCCCGCTATGGCGACCGTCGCCAAGAACTTGTCTTTATTGGCATCGACATGGATGAAGCGAAATTGCGTGCGCGCCTTGATGCCTGTTTAACCGATCCCAATCCCAAAGTCGGCCAAATCATCAAGCCCCGGACCGATTTGGTAGATCCATTCCCGCTTTGGGGCCAAGCCAGCTAAAAACCCCCGTCTGTGCGCTTGCGACCGATTGCCACCTTGACGGCCACGAGCTGATCTTGCAGGGGAGCAGATATGGGTAGGAATTTGCCATTCGCGAAACAAACCTTCAACGCGCTTTCAAAGCGGGTGATGTTGGGCTGCGCGCTTTTGGCACTGATGATCAAAGTGCTGATTCCAGCCGGGTTCATGCTGGCACAGAATTCGACTTCCCATCTTGTCGCGGTGGTTATTTGTACCGGCACTGGATCACAAACACTTTTCATGAACGAAGCAGGCCAGTACGTTTCCAATACAGAAGAGCAAAACGATCATGGCAGGGGCGGAGAAGCTCCTGGCGATCATCCCTGCACCTTCGCGTATCATGGGGCCGCAGCTCTTGCGAGTATCACCCCTAAAGTCGAAGCGGTAGCCTTTGCCCGCATTAAGGACCAGGTGGCCTTAACTAGAATCGATCAGGCCCCCGGTCGGGGTTTGGCGGCCCCACCCCCACCTTCGACCGCTTCTCCTCTTCTGATCTAGCGCACCCCTAAGCCCCATGACCCGCACGGTCTTGGGATGTCTCTTGCGTTTCTGATCAGGAAAATTCTATGTCACATTCTGTTTTGGTGCCGATAAAGCGCCGCGCTGCGTTGGCCCTTTTGGGCTTGGCGATGGGCTTTGGCCCCTTTTATCTTTCCTCAGCGATGGCCCATGATTTCAAACAGGGCAGCCTGACGATCGACCATCCTACCGTCACACCAACTCGCGGCACGGTACCAGTCAATGCCGGTTATATGACGATCCTCAATGCCGGGGCTAACGCCGACCGTCTGGTCTCGGCTTCAAGCCCCGATGCAGGCCGGATCGAATTACACGAAAACCGCCGTGGTCCTGAGGGTATGATGCAAATGCGCGCCGTCGAAGGAGGCATTGTTGTCCCCGCTAAAGGCCAAGTCCGCTTTGCCCAGGGCGGCCTGCACCTGATGATCTTTGATCCAAAGCAACCCCTGAAGGAAGGTGATTATTTTCCAATCACGCTGACGTTCGAACGTGCTGGACGGGTCAATGTTGTAGCTATGGTTGAGGCACCAACCCCTCAATCCAAACGCCACGCGCATTAGGGCCATCCCATATGGAACGCCCTCAGAACCTTTGGTTTGATGCCGAGGTCCGCCCCAACCGAGCCCTAAGCCCCAAAGGCTTGCGGATCCTTTTTCTGTGCTTGGCAGCGGGATCCGTCTTCATTAACGGCAGCCTGATCCTGATTGGTCAATGGATTGCAGCCCTCTTTATGACCTTTGACCTCACCTTGCTCGTGATCGCGCTGTTGGTGAATACTCGGGATTTACGAGCCGTGGAGCGGGTCATTGTCGATGATGATTCCATCTTGGTTGAACGTTACGCCCCGGGACAAGAACCAATCCGCGACTCTTTGAGTGTTGCTTGGGCTCGCCTTGAGCGTGCCCCCAGCCGATTGGTCGAGGGCCTCGAAGCCCTGACCGTTACTTCCCGAGGCAAAAGCCTCGCGCTTGCCCGCGCCTTAAGCCCTTTAGAGCGCGCAGCCTTTGCCGACGCATTGGAGGCCGCACTCCTAAAGCGCCGCCGCAATATCAGCTACCCCGCCTAATCCCCTCCCAATTACAGAAAGTCAAAACCCAGATGAAAAGCAAACTACTCTTTACAACCGCCCTTTTGACCTTGGTCCCGTACCTTGCCATCGCACAAACCGCACCTGAATCCGGCCAAAGCGACCAAGCAAGCAGCTGGCGCCCAATTGAGACCGTCATCGTCACTGGAAAGCCAAGCACGGGCTATAATGCTGGCCAAGTTTCAACCGGAACCCGAACCCCAACGCCAGTAGAAGAAATCCCACAATCCATCCAAGCTCTCACCGCAAGCTTGATTCAAGATCAAGACTTGCAGAGCCTACCCGACGCTTTGGCCAATGTGTCTAACGTCACCCCGGCGACTATCTTTGAAGCCGTCACACGGGACACAATTATCCGTGGCTTTGACGCAGCCACTTATTTTGACGGCCTGCCAGCTTACGGCCTGACGGCTGTGACCTCGCCCACTTCTTTGATCAATGTGGAACGCATTGAAGTAGCCAAGGGGCCATCAGCCACCTTGTTTGGTGGTGGTTCAGGCGCGCCTTTGTCGGGCCTGATCAATGTCGTTTCAAAGTCGCCACTATCCCAACGCCGCGTTGAAGTGGCGGTGCGTGCGGCAAGCGATAATGCTTATGGCATCGAAGCCGATATCAATCTGCCTCTCGTCGAAGATCGCATTTTGTTGCGCATAACGGGCGATATCGATAGCTCTGATAGCTATATCAACGCAATCGAGAGTTCGTCATGGACCTTTAACCCGACATTGGCTGTTGCCATTTCAGATGCCACCCGCCTAACCCTGCGTGCCCAACTCTCCAGCCTTGAGCAATTGGAATATTCAGGCCTTCCAGCCTCAATCGCCTTTAATCCAAGTCTTGGGGTCGATCCTTATGGCTTTACCGGTTCGCGCGCGGCCCCCAAAACCAAGGTTGAGAATAATCTTTATACGCTGACTTTAGATCATAACTTCAGCGACACGCTTTCGGGGTCGGTGTCTGTGCGCCACTACGACAGCCGTTTTGATGAATATTCGACCACCCCGTTTTTCGCTTTCCCGCAACCAACCCCGACTTCGGCCATTTTCGTCAGTGCCTATTTGCCTACAGATGTGAAGCAAACCTTTGGGACGGCGAGCCTATTGTGGAACGTTAAGACGGGCACAATTGAACATCGCGTCTTAGTCGGTGTCGATGCTGACAAAACCGACTATCGCGCGCAATTGGGCTTCGGCCCACTTGGCCCTTTGGATTATAAGGCCCAAAGCAATCCTGCTTGGGCTCTACCCGCTTTGAGCGATACACAAGAAGATGAGCTGTCATCAGTGGCAGTTTTTGTGCAGGATCAGATCAAGATTGGCGACCGTTTGGATCTAACTGCGGGTCTACGCTGGACGCAGCTTAAAACCGATACCTTCTATGAATCGGGTGGATTTCCATTTGTTGACTTGAACCAAACCAAAGAGCGTGTGACGCCACGCCTTGGCGCAACCTGGCGTGCCTTTGACGGGGTGTCGTTGTTTGCGGGGTGGTCAGAAGGCTTCCAAGGTCTGGTCACACCATTTGGCGTCACCGATCCAAAGCCCGAGGAAAGCCAAGCCTATGACGCCGGCGTAAAGTTTGCCACACCAATTCCCGGCTTGAGCGGCACGTTGTCAGCCTATCAGGTCACGCGGCAGAATGTGGTTACCTCCAATCCTGCCGTCTTGTTCGCCTCGATCCAAACAGGCGAACAGCGTTCAAAAGGGGCTGAAATTGATCTGATTTACGAACCCTCGCGTGCGTTGTCGGTGCTTTTTAGCTGGGGCTGGAATGACACTGAAGTCACGCGCGACAATACGCTCGCCATTGGATCAAGACCGGCTCGGGTACCTGAACAATCTGGCCGAATTGCCGCGCGCTATCGCTTTGCTGACGGACGCTTCAAAGGTTTGGAACTTGGTGGCGGTTTGACCCATGTGGGTGAGCGTTTCATCACTTTGCCCAACAACCTCAAGGCAGATGCGTTTACGACCTTGGACTTGCAAGCCGCTTGGCGGTTTGGGTCGACGACCCTGTCAGGCTCGATCACCAATGTTGCCGATAGCGATCATTTCGAGCCTTATGCCTATCTGAACCAAGCTGTCGTGATACCGGCAAAGCCGCACTCGCTGGCTGTCACGTTGCGGAGAACCTTCTAATGGAACCTTCGTTGGACCGACGTCGGTTTGCTTCCCTTATTGGCCTCAGCCCTTTGGCTGGGGCTATTGCCCCCTTTATTGTCCTGGGCGATGCACTCGCGCAGCCTGCCCATGAGAAGCGGATTGGCGACAATGCGGCGCACGACAAATTAGCCGCTGTCCCCGATCTGAAGATGATCGGGTCAGAACAGATCGCTATGCTGCTCTATCCAGGCTTTACAGCACTCGATTTGGTGGGCCCGCACTATATGTTTGGCAGCATGATGGGGGCCAATGTGCATTTGGTCACAACAGGGGCTGACTTAACTCCAGTCCCTAGCGATTTGGGGCTTGCTATTGCGCCCACGATACGGATGCAGGACTGCCCGGCAGATCTCGACATAATTTTTTGCCCGGGCGGACTTGCAGGCACGTTGGAGGCCATGAAGAATTCCGCCGTGATCGACTTCATTGCAGATCGCGGTGCGCGGGCCAAAAACATAACCAGTGTCTGTACTGGCTCGCTGCTACTTGGGCAGGCCGGCTTGTTGAAAGGCAAGCGCGCCACCTCCCATTGGGCGGCGATCAATACACTTGATGCCTTTGGGGCCATCCCCACCCATGAACGTGTGGTCATCGATGGCAAAGTGGTTACAGGGGCCGGCGTGTCGGCTGGGCTGGATTTTGGACTGCAGCTCATCGCGCGCTTGCGCGGGGTCAATTACGCCAAGGCGATCCAATTACAGGCTGAATATGCACCTGAGCCGCCCTTTAATGCCGGTACGTTGAAAACAGCCCCGCCCTCCGTCGCCGATGCCATGTCCTCCATGTTGGCCCCCTTTGAAACCATGGTCCGCACGGCTGCGCGCCCAAGATGAACCCGACCGGCCAGTTGGTGGCCAGGAGCAACTCTATGACTGAATTAAATCGACGCCTCGCCTTAAAGCTTGCAGCCCTTGCCCCAGTGGCAGCCACAGCCGCTTGTAGTCAAAAGCCTGCTGCTCCGGCCTCGGTCGGCACAAGCAATAAAGAGGGCCCAGTTGTCCATGATATGGGTGACATGCCCGCCAATTGGCAGCAAGAAAATCAAATCGCAATGCTGGTCTATCCCAAAATGACGGCACTCGATCTGGTTGGTCCCCAATATATGTTTGCCAGTGCCTGGGGTGCAAAAGTACATTTGGTGGGTAAGACCCTTGATCCGGTTGTCAGCGATACGGGTCTAACCATTCTGCCAACCATGACCTTCAAGGATTGTCCCAAGGATTTGACGGTCTTGTTTGCACCGGGCGGGACGACGGGCACCTTAAGTGCCATGGGAGATGCCGAGACCATCGCCTTCATGGCCGACCGTGGATCGCGCGCAACCTATGTGACTTCGGTATGTACGGGATCGCTGATCCTCGCTGCTGCGGGCCTTCTCAAAG
>CALRLV020000098.1:0-9274 GCA_943368895.1 Ferrovibrio terrae | reverse complement strand
TGGATCTGGCCCTAGATAGCAGCCGACTTTGGGAGACATCTTGGGCCGGAGTTGGCTTCTTGGTTATCTTGGTCGCCGTGCTGATTGGCCTTACCTGGACTGCAACCCGCCGCATGCATGCACAGCCACCATCGCTGAAGTGGCCACTTGATCGACATAGCCTTGCCTATGGCTGGCAGGCAGCCGTACCGATTGCTGCTCTTGTTGCGCTCGGTGCCTTAGCGACCGCGCTGCTGGCTTCGGGTGAAGCCGATCCACTGCCCTACATCCCCTTGATGAACCCCGTCGACCTCAGCGTAGCTTTGGCCCTCGCCGCTTTGGTATTGTGGCGGCACTATGTCGTGGCGGCAAACCGGGGGTCGGTTGAAGAAAAGTGGTTGGCGGGGCGAGAGGCATTGGCGGTTCTCGCGCTCTTGGCTTTCATTGCTATCAATACGGCTTGGCTGCGCGTGACCCATCAGATTTTGGGTGTAGCTTGGTCTGCCGATGCGCTGTTTGCAAGCTTCTATGTCCAAACCGGTCTCGCCATTTTATGGACGGTGCTGGCTTTGCCGCTGATGGTGATTGCACATCGTCGAACCGACCGTAGCATGTGGCTGATTGGCGCGGGCTTGCTTGGCCTGACGGTTGCCAAGCTTATGCTCGTTGATCTCAATAACACTGGCGGAGGGGCGCGCATTATCGCCTTCATCGCGGTTGGTGTATTGATGCTCATCGTTGGCTATCTGGCGCCGATACCGCCGCGGACACGCGAACCTGAAGCGCCATTGGCGGACGAGGCGTCGAGAAAGGACATGGCTGAATGATACGGCCCAGAGTTTGGCTTATTGCCATTGCAGCATTCTTGTCCTGCGCCGCAGGGCCTGCCGGACCCGACAACGAAGCATCGTCCTATAGCCTGAGCTTGCCACTCACGCTGACTGGCGACGCCCCCGTGCAGCGCGTGAGAATGCCGCTCGAGGTCCTCATTGCCTCAAAGAGTGGCGGGTTTTCCGATATTCGGGTTTTTGATGCAAATGGTCGTGTCGTTCCGATGGCCCGCATGCCTGCGTTGGCAGAGGCAAGCAACAGCCTCGACATGCCCGCCATGCCAATCCTCAAATCACAGAAGGTTTTGCTGCCGCCAAACGTGTCGGTCAAAATAGAAGAGGACGGGCGCAGCCAAAGCGTTACCGTCGACGGCAAACCCAGTATCACTGTAAAATCAACCGATATTGTCGCTGTGCTATTCGATGCGCGTGGTCAAATTGGCGAGGTTGAGCGACTGGTTCTAAACGCCAGCATCCCCGAAGGCCAGCCTGTTACCTTTCTGGTTGAAGCCAGCGAGGACCTGAAATCCTGGCGGCCACTGGGAGAGGCCGTTGATTATCGTCCGCCCGGTGGCGGAGAAAAGGACCTTTCCATAGCATTGACAGGGAGTTTGTCCGGTAGGTCTCACGTGCGGGTCACCTGGCGCAGCGATGCGCAATTGCTCGCTCCTGTCATTGTTAGAAGCGCTAAGATGTCGTCCAGTCGCGGTGCATCTGAGGCGATCCAGAACATTTCTGCGACCGTGCCACCGCTACTCGACCCCTATACGCTTGAGTTTGCTGTCCCCTTCGCCACACCAATTCTGACAATCGCCGTCGACGCGAAGGGCGGAGAAGGATTGGTTCCCATTAAAATCTTGGGGCGCAATTCGACTGAGGAAGCTTGGTCGCTCTTGGGGCAAGGTCGTGCAGAAGCAACAGCATCCGCCATTGCCTTGCGTGGCTTACCGATCCGCATGATGCGGATCGAAGCCGACCGCCGTGTGAGTGGCTTCGCTGCAGCGCCGGCCATTCGCTTTGGCTTTGCCTCGCCTGAGATTGCGTTCGTCACGACTGGAAAGGCACCGTTTAAACTGATGGCAGGCCATCCTGCTGCTACCGATGTGTTCCTGCCGATCCGTGACATTGCGCGCGGTGATCCAAGCGCCATTCCTGAAGCCCGCATCAGCAACTCAGCCGTCGGCACAATCGTGCTTCCGGCCGTCAGTTCAGGCACTGCCCCGAAACAGACCATGGTTCTTTGGATTATCCTCATAGGGGCGACGGTTTTGCTAGCTGGCATCGCTTGGCATTTATGGTCCAACAAAGACGCTGAGGCCCGGTCAAACAGCCAGTCGTGAACGGTACGGGGCCAGTGCGACGGCCAGCTTGCAGGCATTCCAACGCGCAGAGATTCACCCCAGAATGGCACCATCTATCGGGGAGATATGCCAGTGACAGGACAAAGGGAAGAGGCAAGCGTCCGGCTATTTTCTTATGGCACGCTGCAACTTGAACACGTCCAGCGAGAAACATTCGGTCGCAAGCTAGAAGGCACGACCGATGCCTTAGTTGGCTTTCAGCAGTCACACGTGGAGATCACCGATCCCGAGGTCCTGAAAATCAGCGGGGAGCGCTTCCACCCTATCGTTCGGGCCAGTGCTGATCCCCGCGACAGCGTGGCCGGAACCGTGTTTTGGATCACGCCGGAGGAACTGGCCGCTGCAGATCACTATGAGGTGGCAGACTATCACCGCGTCGAAGCTAATCTTGCTTCGGGCGGCAAGGCATGGGTTTATATCATGGCGGAACCACGCTGACACGAAACTCAAAGCCCAGATGGTTTGCCAGATGGTTTAATGACAATTACCAGCAAAAATTCTGTCCGCCTGAATGGATCATTCAAACCAGTCCAGCAGCATGTAGGGGGCATTCAGGCCTCGAATGCACTTTACAGGCGCTTTGGTCGAAGTCGCCAAACTAAGCCCGCGCTGTCTCCGACAATTCTTTCAATTGCGTATTGGCGATGGCGAGTTTGGCGAAGCTCCAGCCGCCTTGGCTGGCGCGCAGCTCGCCCAAGGCTGAACTGGTACGCCGAAGCTCAGCTTCATTCAGCTTCGACCAGCTTTCAACCACTGCCTTGGCCCAAGCCGCATTAGTGCCCGCTTGGCCGAGCTTTTGGGCATGGTCACACACCGTGCCAGTCAAGCCTGCCTGCTCGCCCATGAACTCTTCAATCAGGCGACGCGTCGCGACTCGGTCCCAATGATCCGGGGTGGAAGTTTGGCCCGCTGCGGCGCGGATTTCGTCAAAGCCCACAGCTGCCCCTAAGGCGTGATAGAGGCGGGCGACGGCCTCTACCGGTAGGCTTTTGGTAGCAGCAATATCGACAATATCCGTGGCGGAGGTCAAAGGCAAAAGCCCAGCAATGGTCTTGGACAAGGCCTCTGGCGCCCCTGCCGCCTTAAGCGTCTTGCAGCGCGTTTCGATGCGAGCCTTTTCGAAGGGCGAGACCACTTCGTAGATCATGCTGGCCAAGCTTTGAACGCCCGTGGCATAGGTTGCGACCAGATCGCCAACAGAGCGCAAGCCCGCCCCGTCGCCCCGGCTGGCCCGACGGGCAAGCCAGAAGCTTTGCCGACGCAGGACGGTCAAAATCTCCATCATCAAGTCTAATTGCACGGCGGCCGGGACCTTTAAATCCAGCGCATTGACGGCATCAATTGCCTCATCCAAGCCAAAAATGGCTCGCGCAGCAGCAAAGGCACGTACGATCGAGCCCGTATCAGCCACGGCACTTTCGCGTACGCGGTCCATAAAGGCCGCCCCACCGAGATCGACCATTTTGTTGGACAAGACGGTCGCAATGATTTCGCGGCGCAAGCGGTGATTGGCCATGGCGTCTTTGAATTGACGACAGCCCTGTGGGAAATAAGTCACCAGCGTATCTTCAAACCAAGGATCGTCTGGTGCGTCTGAGGCGATCAGATCGTCAAACAGCGCCAGCTTCCCATAAGCGGTCAAGACCGAAAGCTCGGGCCGCGTAAGGCCCGTACGGTTGGCCCGACGGGTGCGGAATTCTTCGGTCGAGGGCAGGAATTCGACTTTGCGCGCCAAGCGGCCTGAGGCCTCTAACCGCTCCATAAAGCGTTCATGCGCGTCGAGGTCTTGGCGGGCGGTGGCTTCTTGTAGGCTGATGGCCAACGTCTGGGCGTAATTATGCCGCAGAACATGGATGGCGACATCATCGGTCATTTCTGCCAACAAGATATCGCGGGCCTCTATAGTCATGCGGCCAGCCCGAACCAGACCATTCAGCAAGATTTTGATATTGACCTCATGGTCAGAACTATCCACGCCAGCCGAATTGTCGATGGCGTCCGTGTTGAGGCGCACGCCGGCTTGGGCCGCTTCGATGCGGCCGCGTTGGGTTAGGCCCAGATTGGCCCCTTCGCCAATGACCTTACAGCGCAAGGCCGCACCATCGACGCGGATGATGTCATTGGCCTTGTCGCCGACTTCAGCATGGCTTTCGCCCTGGGCTTTGACATAGGTACCAATGCCGCCAAACCACATGAGGTCACAAGGCGCCTTCAGAAGCGCGTGCATGATATCGGTGGGCGAGGCCTCTTGGCCTTCAAGACCAGTTAGGGCTTTGAGCTCAGCCGACAGTGGGATGGATTTGGCGCTGCGCGAGAATACGCCACCGCCCTGTGAAATCAGGCTGGGGTTATAATCGGCCCAAGAGGAGCGCGGCAGAGCAAACATGCGTGCCCGCTCTTCAAAGCTTTTGGCTAAATCGGGGTTTGGGTCGATGAAAATGTCGCGGTGGTCAAAGGCGGCCACGAGCTTGATCTGCTTGGACAATAACATGCCATTGCCGAACACGTCGCCCGACATGTCGCCAACACCGATGACGGTGAAGGGTTGGGTCTGGGTGTCATGGCCCATTTCCCGGAAGTGGCGCTTGACCGCTTCCCAGCCGCCACGTGCCGTGATGCCCATCTTCTTATGGTCATAGCCAACTGAACCGCCCGAGGCAAAGGCATCACCCAACCAATGGCCATAATCGGCGCTAATGCCATTGGCGATGTCTGAAAAGGTGGCTGTGCCTTTGTCTGCCGCGACCACCAGATAGGGGTCATCTTGATCCCAACGGACGACATGGCGCGGCGGCACAATGCCGCCATCGCCTGCGATATTGTCGGTCAGGTCCAAAAGGCCGCGTAAGAAGGTTTTATAGGCCTCAATGGCGACGGCTTGGATTTCATCGCGATTGCCACCGCGCGGTAGGGTTTTGGGAAAGAATGCGCCTTTTGAGCCCACCGGCACAATAACGGCATTCTTCACTTGTTGGGCTTTCACCAGCCCCAGAACTTCCGTGCGGAAGTCATCACGGCGATCTGACCAACGTAGGCCACCACGTGCAACCGGACCGAAGCGCAAATGCGCACCTTCGACTTGTGGCGACCAAACCCAGATTTCGCGGTAAGGCTTGGGATCGGGCACTTCGTCAATTTCACGCGTGGCGATCTTGAAACTCATATAGGACTTATGTCCACCCGCCGCGTCAGGTTGGTAATAATTGGTGCGTTGGATGGCCATGACCAATTGTGCCAAGCGGCGTAGAACACGGTCCGCATCCAAGCTGGGCACGCCGTCGAGCATGGTGAGGATAGAGGCCATCTCTGCCTTGGCGGCGGTCTCGCGTGTCTTTTTTGCACCAAAGTCTGGGTCAAAGCGGATTTTGAACAGGTTCAAAATGGCGCGCGTAATCTCAGGATATTCGGCCACCGCTTGTTGCTGCACAGCTTCTGATGGATCAAGGCCGGTTTGGCCGCGCCACCGGGCAAGCGCGCGCACGAGCGCTGCCTCCCGCCAAGAGACACCGAGCTTTAGGATCAGACGGTTAAAGCCATCATTCTCAGCCCGCCCGGCCCAGATCGCCGATACGGCTTCTTCAAACGAACCCTCAACGACTTTAAAGTCGAGCGCACGGCCATTGGCGGTGCGCATGGAGACATCTTGCACCCAAACGAGTTCATCGGTGTCGCTCACAGTGCGCTTGATCTTGTGCGGGGTTTCGCTGACGACATAGAGGCCCATGCTCTCAAAGATGGGCACAGCAGCCGACAGAGCCGTTGGATCGCCCATTTTATAGAGCTTGGCCCGCAGAACGGTTTCATGATCGTCCTCACGGCGATAGGCGCGCACGCGCACATCTTCGCCTTGCACTTGCTCCAGCTCTTCAATGTCGCGTAGTGCTTCGGCCGCACTAAAGCCATCGCGATAGCCGGCGGGGAAGCCTCCAATATAATGTTGGAAGGCGCGCGATTTGCCTTCGGCCAAGGCTTCCACGCCATCTTCCCAAGTCCGGGTGATGTCAGCGATACGGGCTTCCAATGTCTCCACATCAGGATTGGCATGCTGATTGGCGGTGACGCCAATCACATAATGCACGCGCGCCAAGGGTGCATCACCAAACAAGGGATAGAAGGCAGACAGGCGACCGCCATAGGCATCTGCCAAGGCAGTCCCAATCTTGGCGCGCACATCGGAATTATAGCGGTCACGCGGCACAAAGACGAGGATGGACATAAAGCGGTCAAAGCGGTCGCGGCGCACAAACACTTTCGTACGTGGCCGGTCCATCAGATGCTGAACACCCAAAGCGATCCGCGTCAGGTCTTCTTCTTCAATCTGGAACAATTCATCGCGGGGATAATTCTCCACGATATTGCGCAGACGCTTGTCATTATGGCTGCCGGGGACGAGGCCCGCCCGCGAGATCACCCGCTCGGTCTTGCCGCGCAGCAAGGGCACATCGCGCACCATCTGATCATAGGCTTCGGCAGTGAACAGGCCAACAAAGCGGTCTTCACCCAAGACCTCACCATTTTCGCCAAAGCGCTTGACGCCAATATAATCCATCACGGTCCGGCGATGCACGCGCGAGCGCAAGTTGGACTTAGCAACGATGATGGGCTGAGGCTCTTCAATATAGGCACGGACCGCATCACTTAAAACCGAAGGCTCGTTCAAGCGACGCAACACCATGCGCAAGGGATCACGCAATATGCCCAAGTTCAGGTCTTCGCGAATATCAGGCTCGTCCTTGATCCACGCGCCATTTTTGTCGCGCGGATAATCATAGGAACGCACACCAAAGAAGACGAAATGATCGGCAGCCAGCCACTTTAGAAAGGCGATGGATTCGGCAATCTCATCGGCTGTAGCCTTGGTGTTGGCGACCGCCAATTCCTTGATCGCATTATTCATCCGGCTTTTCATCGCCTGATAATCGGCGACCGAAAGGCGCACGTCCTGCAAGGTCTCGCGCACGCCCATCAGGATGGCATCGCGCTTGGACGGCGGTGTGGGCGGCAAATGGACTTGGATAAAGGATTCGGTCAGCGGCACGCCGCCGGGCAAACGCATGCCATCGGGGTCGCGACTGGAAGACACAATCGGATGGAACATGGCGCGCACTTCCACGCCTTGCGCCCCGATCTCGCCCATAACGCTATCGACCAGAAACGGCATATCCGGACCGCAAATCTCTAGAATATCGCGACCAAGCGACTGACCCTGCGCACCCTTGGCTTCGATGAGGCGGATTTCTTGGGCGTCAGCCCGCTTGTGAGAGGTCCAGCGCCAGAAGCCGTCGGCCAAAGCAGCAAGGTCGGCCGAGGTCAGGCCCTGCACATCATCTTCAGTTGCGTCTTGGGCTATCTGGGTGAGAAAAGATTCCGCGGCGGCTTCGAGATGGTCGCCTGACTTAAAGCTTGGAAAAGCCAGAGCCGCTGAAATCAGATCATCTGGTGAGATCCGCCGATCCGTTGCGTCTACCGACATCGCTATCCTCCCGTGCCTGCCGCGCAGGCGATACTTTACATCCCACTCATAACCCAAACGGGGCTCGGCAGGTTTTTAGGCCAGGTTCAGCCCAGTTTAAACCTTATCATCGCTGGAAGTTGTGGTTTCTTCCTTAACGTCACCCTGATCGGATACAGCAGCCTTCGCCAATGTCGGTTCATCTTGATCGACACTTGTGTCAGGGTTGCCATTGTTGGACAGCATTACGGCGATCCAGCGTGTGGATGGGAATTGCGCCAATACAATCATCAACATCACGGTCATTGGCACAGCTAGAAAAGCACCGGGACCGCCCCAAAGCTTGCCCCAGAACACCAAGGACAAGAACACCACCAAGACTGAGATATTCAAGCTATCGCCCGTCATGCGTGGCTGAATAATATTGCCAACGACGAAGCCAATCCCTTGCGTACCAGCCAGAATGACTAAGGCAGGCACCGGGCTGGTGAATTGCACTAGCGCGAATAGGGCTGGCAGCAGGCTGCCTGCTGCGCCGCCAACCACGGGAATATAGCTCAAGACGAATATGATGGTGGCCCAGAACAAGCCATTTTCGAGCCCGACAACGGCAAATAGGGCCCAGCTCGCCACTGCAATCATCAAACCTGTAATCGTCTGAACCCACAAATATTGTTCCATTGAGCGTGCGATGGCTCTGCCAATCTTGGTCGCACGGGCACGCTCTGCTTCATCTTGAAAAATCTGCGCCAGTTTGGCTGGCATACTGGCTTGGGCCGCAAACAAACAGGCGACATAAATGATGACGAACAGGGCCTGGCCACCAAAGCTCTGCAGTGCATCGGCAACCCCGCGCAGGATCGCGCCCGGATTGAGATTGGCGAACAATTGTCCAACTGTTGGCGGTGTGCCGGACATATTCGCAAGATCATAGCCTTGCCGGATCAGCTCATCCAAGCGAAGCTGATAAGCGCCGAGCGAGCGTGAAAAGACCGCTGCATATTCAATGACGAAGCCAACAATCGCCGCAAGGCTGATAAAGACGATCAAAATAGCAACGGGGACCGCTGCGGCGCGTGGCAAGAATTTGATGCGCTTGCTGAGCGATTGGGCGAAAGCGTCAATCGTAAGCCATAGAAAGATTGCCAATGCCAAGGGCGTCAAGAGGTCAGCAAACCAATAAAGGCCCGCAATGATCGCCGCGGCTGCTACTAGCATCCGCGACGCACTCGATGGAGAGTCAGTTTTCGTCATGGGTGCAAAAAGACCTGCATCGCACCCAAGGTCAACCCTATTTGCTCGGGTTCACCTTCGGCTCCGTGCCGACTTGGGTGTAGTGCACCTTAGCCTGTTGAACCACATAGGCGCGGATGTCCTCCATCTCCTTTTGGTTCAGCCAAGAGCTAAAGGACACCATCCCACGGCTGGCATTAGCCCCATCCCATACGATGGACTTCCAAGTCGCCGCATCTTGGATGGCAGGGGAATAGCGCAAGTCAGGCAAGAGGCCGCCAGTGGCACTATGGCCGTGGCAGACTTGGCAATGGCGCATAAAGATGTCGAAGCCCGCCTTGGGATCCCCCGCCACCGTGGTGCCAGAGAGGTCTAGAGCAATTTTCTCCGGCATCTCATATTTGGCCGCTGTCGCTGTC
>CALRLV020000097.1:0-9318 GCA_943368895.1 Ferrovibrio terrae | reverse complement strand
GCCAAGGGTGTTATCTATGCCTGGAGCAATGAATTTGGGCAGCTTTCAGCAATTGAAGAAGCAACAGGGAAAATACTTTGGGCTTGGCCCTTACCTGCGGGCCAGCAATTTTTCGGCAACATTATTGTAACTGAGAATTTGCTCTTCCTCAGCACGACGTCGGGCATTTACGCGATTGATCTGACGGGTACTCGTCAAACGGTGTGGACGGCCCCAACACCGGGATGGATTGCCATCACGCCAGACGCAAAATTAGTCGTGAACAGCTACAACCTTAGTCCGGTGAAACTGACTAACTATTCCTTGCGCTAAGACCTCCAGTGGGTCGCACAGAAATGTTTTGCCTTGCGATCTACTCCGTCGGGTATTGCCATGAATGACTACGCCAATGGCGGGCCTGAGGCACTTCCCCGGCTGCCATCTGGAAGTTCCGACCCTGTCTTATGACAAACAGGACAAGGTGAGCGCTTGAGCCTGCGCCTCGCACGTCCTAGGGCCGAGGCACAGGCCCGCTTGCCAAGGTGAGAATCAGAATTGAACCCTGCTTCAGAAATCTGTGCCCCGAGCCCCCCATTTATCTGAAATCGGGATCGGAGCCTGAGCACCTACAATATCCTGTTTTTATTGTAGTAATTGGAGCGGGCGATGGGAATCGAACCCACGACATTCAGCTTGGGAAGCTGACGTTCTACCTCTGAACTACGCCCGCATGGATGGGAAGGAGCCGGGTAGAGCCTGAGATTTCGCTCAACTCGTAGGCCTTCACATCAGTTGGTTCTTTTTGACCATTTTCATGTCGGTTGCAAGGCCAGACGCTGGAGAGTGATCTAACGCCATCTCAGACGCCTCCAGATAAAAGGCGGCCATCAAATCAGTCACTTCGTCGGAGATGGATAGCAAAAGCGGGTGGAGCTGTGTTTCCGGGTGTTCCTCAACAAAGGCTTGCCAGCTTGTGAGGATGAGTTGAGCGCGGTCGATGATTTCGTGAAGTCCTCGCTCAGAGCGGATATTACCCATGACTGTATGCTCCCACCTTATTACCCATGAGTATGAGCGCGTGGGGCGCAGATTTCCAGAGTTAAATGCATTGTTTACACCTGCAACTTGCAGCGTGCTGGATCAGCGCAAGATCCCGCGGGCGGCCATATCTTCAATGACGGCACGTTGTCGGGCCAAAACCTCAGCGCGTTCAATCATTTTGCCGTCTGGCGTTTTATTGGCTGGGGCCAAGCGGGTGTCGGCATAGGTCTTTTCAAACGCATCCATCGGCAAGCGCGATAGCGTGTTGGTCATGCCGGTTTTCTTGCGCGTCTCGCGCAGGGCTGCAATATCAAGGACAGCATTGGCGTTAAAAGTCTCGCCCGTGCCGGCTTCGGCCAAGGTGCGCCCATACCAATCCAGCACAATCGACATACCATCGGTGGAATTGGCCGCTACCGGCGTGCCATAAATGCCAGCAGAATTGGCGCTGACAACATAGGCGATGTTCTCTACGGCGCGGGCCATTTTAGAAATGTGCTTGGGCGTCAAGTTCGGGCTGCCGACTTCACTAGTTGGGTGGAGCAGGATTTCCGCGCCCTTAAACACCGCCATGCGCGCGATCTCGGGATAGAGGATTTCTTCCGACGCAATTGTGCCCAAAGTGCCAATTTCTGTCGCAGCCACAGGGAAGACCGCGTCGAGTCCGTAGGCGTCAAGATATTTGTCCCAGACGTCGTAAGGGCTGGGCGTATAGAGCGAAATCATCCGGCGATAGCGCAATACAACTTGGCCCGACGGCCCATACACGACATTGGCCTGGAAATAGAGATCGGGGAAATGCGGGTCATTCTCATAATGGTTGGAGCACAAATATAGTCCGTGCTTCTGAGCAATAGCGGCAATGGCGTCGGCTTCTGGCCCCTGCATGTCAATTGCGGCCTTGGCCTGCCACTGCTCACGCGTTTCGCCCAAGGGGAAGCTTGTCAGCCAATATTCAGGCAGGACAACAAGCTTCAAATCATAGCCATTAAAGCCTTTGAGAAAGCCCTTAGCCGCGCCAATTTGGCTAGAGACGCGGGCCATGGTCGCATTCATGCGCGCGCGCGCCGCCTCTTTCGTGCCGTCTTGATTGACGGCATCACAACGCGTTTGAAGGGCTAAGGCCGAATAGCGCGTGGGCGAGGTTTGGGCAGTGGCATCGGTCATGGCTAAGCTGGCTCCAGCGGCAAAAGCGGTCTTTAGGACGTTACGGCGGTTCATGCTTGAGGGCTTCCCGCTTGTTCAGCGTCCCATTTTTTGAGGAATGTCTTTTTCGCCTGCTCGCGCCAGACGCGTTTGAGGTTGGCCACCACCCAATCGGCGTCCACTTTATCGGGGCGGGCAAGGATCAGGGGCCAACTTTTATAGTGGGGCGTGAAGAAGAAGGTTTCTGGATCAACTTCGATCAAGAATTCCCGCTCTTCAAAGGTGGTCTTGAAGACAGGCGCATGTTCAGACGGACTCCACCATACCCACATTTTGCCATGCGCTTTTAGGTTAGGCTGACCCCACGAAACCGCGTCTTCCACATTGGGCAGGTTTAGCGATAAGGCCAGTGCCCGAAGGCTCTCCCAAGTAAAAGGTTCAGCTTGCGGCATCGGCTATTTCCTGCGCGGTGGCACTCCACACCTGATTATCGGAGGCAAGTGCAGCAAATACCTCGCGCACAGCCCACAGGCGGAAAGGCAGGCCAGAGACGTAAGGCGTCAAGGTGAAGGACAAGACTTGGCCGCCATAACGCGGCCCCTCCTCGACCAAGAGATCACGGGCCGCCAAGATCTGGTTACGCCATTCGGCCTCGCTCTGGCGCTGATCGATCAAAAGTTTGCGGTCATCCAATTCGTTGGCCAGCGGCACGCAGGTGAGAGGCCCAGATGCCGTAGCCATCGGCCAAGGCACGCTGTCGCTTTCCCAGTCGAGGCAGATGTCAAAGCCTGCCGCCTTGATCAGATCCGGCGTTCTCTCACTTTGCTGGCGGGCGGGCGATAGCCAGGTGCGCGGGGCAAGGCCAACAGCCTTAAAGGCCTCGCGCGTGCGGGCGACAAAATCGGCTTCAATTTCGGGCTCGATCCCGCCCCAATGGATGGAGTCGGTATCCCAGCCATGAGCGGCAATCTCGTGCCCATCGGCCAAAACCGCCTCAATCAAGGGCCGTTTCTTTTCCAGAAGGACGCCATTGACGGCAAAAGTCGCTTTGAGGCCTGCGGCCTTCAGCGCCTTGAGCAAGCGAAACACGCCCACCCGATTGCCATAATCGCGGCTGGTATAATGGCGCAGGTCTGGATAGGGAGTCACCATGGCCCCTGGATGCTTGAACGGCTTGCCAGAGGGGTTCAGCATGAAGAATTCCAGCGGGATCACGATCAGGGCAGCCACTGTCTTACCGCCGGGCCAGGTGATCGGCGTCCGTTGACCCGCCTGACGCCAGCTATAGCGGTCGATATCTTGGCCATAGCCACGCTTAGGATAGGTCAGATAATCGGTCGGCAAAGTCATAAGCCACTCTAACCCCGCTTAGCGGCAGGTTTCAAGGCAAGGATATATCTTTACGCCTCGTTCGGCTGTAGCCTTGAGGATGAGCGCTCAGGAGAGATGCAAGGAGTGTGCGATGGATCAGGAACAAGAGGCTTTCGGCGGTGGTCAGTTGCACGTCGAACGTCGCGGTGAGCGGGAGTTGATGATCCGCCGGATTTTTCCAGCCCCGCGCCAAGCGGTCTTTGCGGCGTGGTGTGACCCTGCCCTCTTCCAGCGCTGGTGGGTGCCCCAATCCGCCCACGACATCCGTCTGGTGGCGTGCGACATGGCAGTGTGGACTGGAGGGAAATACCGCCTGGAATTTGTGATGGGCGACGAAGAGCCCTTCGCCTTTTATGGCAAATATCTCGACGTGGTTGCGAATGAACGTATCGTTTGGACAAATGATGAAGGCGAGGAAGGCGCGATCACGACAGTGACCTTTCAGGAGTTAGGGGACAGCACACAGCTGACCTTCCACGAGCTTTACCCGACAAGAGCGGCGCTCGAAGAAGCGCTCGAAAGCTCTGCCCTAGCCTTGCCAGAGCAATTAGACCAACTCGGCAAATTGCTCAGCGTCTAAAAGTTCAAGGCCAGCTTGCGCTGGCCTTGAAGTTGTCGCGCGAGCATGTTCACGCGGATGTTTGCAACAGGTCGTTAGTAAGTGAACAGCAGGCCAGCGCGCACTTCCCCACCCTTATAGTCGGTGCGAGCGCTATAATCGATGCCATTCAGCGCGGGGTTTAGGCGGACGGCGGCATTTCCAGCGGCTGTAACCGTGCCCTTGCCGAGATCGGTATAAATGTATTCACCGCGCAAAACCGCCCCGTCTAGGACCCGAACTTCAGCGCCAACGCCGATGGCCCAGCCCGTCAGGTTCTCGCTGTTGCTGCCAGCCCAAAGCAAGGTAGGCGCGCCATTGACAGCGACTGCTGCTTTGGTTTCCACCTGCGCGATCGCAAGGCCGCCTGTGCCATAGACAAAAATACGGTCATTGAACGAGGCGCCAAGTCTGCCGCGCAAGGATGCGCGCATGCCATATTCCTTGCTTGCCGAAGTGGTAAGGCCGGTTGGCGCTACAGTGCCGACCGGGGCACCGGAAAATGACGCAGCACTGCTGTCGCCGCCGCCAGAAAAATCGACCTCAAAACCCCAAACCAAGGGGCCCTCGCCACTGAAATTATTGCCAAGAACGATGCCATAAGTGATGCCATCAAGGGTTGGCTTGAGTTGGGTAGGCGCACTGTTTGGCGTAAGGGCGCGAAAGGCGGTTGTGCCAACTGTGTCAACGCTATGCTCTGTCGTGACGTAATTGCCTGCCATGGCACCAGCGTAAGGACCGCTCCAGTCTTGGGCCGATGCTGAACCAGCACTAAAAGTTGCGCCGACCAATACGGCTGCGACTAACAAGACTCTCTGCATAATCACTCTCCACCCTGCCAGATTGATGCAAGCTTCACCTTACTTAGAATGCCCAATCCACGGTGGCTGGTATGTTCCGGTTTTGATGTCGACTCACTCAATCATGTGAACTCTAGAACTAATTTTTTTAGAATTTGTTAACGTGAAAAAGCCTGCAAAAGGCGGGATAAGCCCTCTTACCGCGCCCGCTCATTCAGTGACTGGGTAAGGTCGATAAGGCTACCCAGTTGGTCGATGGTGGTGGCGAATCGGGCGTCGTCGCCTTCAGCATCAATCCCGCCGCTTTCAAACATATCGCGCGTCTCAATCACCACCACGACTCTGCCCTGCGCAAAGGCGAGACGCATATTGCGACCGTTGAAAGCGGCCTCCATCTCCATAAGGCGCTCGCAAAAGGCGGGATGCAGCAAATAGCGCGCTTCCACTTGATCGGTGGAGACCACTTCAAAGCGGCGTTCAAAATCGGGGTGCACCATTTTGACGGCCTCTAGCTTCAGGCCAGTCATGCGGGAACCTAAGTTAAACAGGCCATTAAACAGGCCCATGTCTTGGCGAACCAGAGTCGTCGACGTAAAGGGGCGCGCAAATTGATAGCCCATAATGACGCCCTGAAACACGGTGACGAGGCGGCGGTTCTTGCCCTCACCCTGATACTCTTGCAGATGGGCTTCGTGCAGCATGCCTTCTGAAGAACCGAATGTGCCATCCCAGAAGTCGCTGTACGTGGCCTGATCGGGGCTGGAAGGTAGAAGCCCCATGCGGGTGGCGAGGTCAAAATCGCTGCCGGGAACCCCATCTAACTGATAGCGAAGCCCGAGCGCTGCACCCAATTCTTCATTCGCCCGCACTTTGATTTGTTTGGACATGGCTTGCACGGGCAGGTTCGCAACCCACCAAGCAATCCCACCGATTACGCCACCGACGAGAAGGCCGTATTCTGCCTGATCCCGCATGAAGTTCATCACTGCGATGGCGGCGGCCACGGCTATGCCCATGCCGATCATCAGAATCTGAAGGTTTCGGCGCTTGGCCTCTTCGCGTGCGGTGGCTTGGCTATCGAGCCAATCCCGCAGGCCGTTGGACATGACGTGGTCAAAAAGGGCTTGGTGTCTCATGGGTACCAAGTCTAACGCGGTCAAGTAAACAGAAAGCAACCAAGAAATCGGGGGAAATCAACCGGTCTGGGCCCAATTTAACGATTTATAGGGTTTCCTCTGGCAAGGAAGCGGGCGAGAGGGGCCATGCTTGGCGCTTATAGGTTCACGTGAGTGGTAGATGGCGCTAGCGCCGGACCGTTGGGAGTAGTTGCAATGGAAATGTTTATCTGGGTCGGTATCCCGGTCATTTTGATCTTCTTGGTCGCCGGCATGTACAATAATCTCGTGGCAGCACGCCAAAACTGCAATCAAGGCTGGGCCGATATTGATGCCGCACTGCGCCAGCGCCATGACCTCGTCCCAAACTTGGTCGAGACTGTCAAAGGCTATGCCACCCATGAATCCGGCACGTTAACTGCTGTTATCGCAGCGCGTGCAGGCGCTTTGGATGCCAAGTCGCCCGACCAATTGGAGAAGGCTGAAAAAGTGTTGTCCGGAGCTTTGGGCAATTTAATGGCCGTCGCGGAAAACTATCCTGACTTGAAGGCCAGTGCGAATTTCCAAACCTTGCAGGGTGAGTTGGCCGATATTGAAGACAAGCTGGGTGCCTCGCGTCGGGCCTTTAATGCCGCGGTGGCCACCTATAACACCGCAATTCAATCTTTCCCCAGCAATATCGTGGCGGGCATGTTTAACTTCCCCGAGCGCACCTATTTCGAACTAGACCGGAATGAGCGCAGCACGGTGAGTGCGGTTCCAAAGGTCAGCTTCAACTAGGCTAGGCACAAAACAAAGGCCGGAGCTATTCCGGCCTTTATTCTTTTTGTCTCAAAGTCAGCCAAAGTTAAACATTCGGCGCTAAGATTGCGATTAATATTGATTGGAGAAAAGACAATGTGGCCACGTAATCAATCTGTCGGAGCAGGCGGCGGACGCAGCACAGCACCCGGCGGCGGGCTTTATACAGGTCCAGGAGGGGGTCGCTCGAAGGACCCTGGTGGCGGGCTCTATGATGGCCCAGGTGGCGGCCTGTATAAGGGCCCCGGTGGGGGGCTTTCAAACGGGCGTGGTGGCGGCCTTAGCCGAGAACCCGGTGGCGGTCTTTATACCGGGCCAGGCGGGGGCCTTTACACTGGGCCAGGTGGCGGCCTCTCTGCCGAAATCGGCGGCGGCGCTTATGCGGGCCTCGAGGGACCCGTTTATATGAGCAATATCCCACCATGGGATGTCTTCCTGCAGATCCTATGCGAAGACTATCCCCAATATGCGCATTTAGCCCATAAGATCGAAAGCGCGATCCGGCTTTAAAGCTCAGGCGTCCATTTGCAGGAAAAGGGGCATCACCCAAGGTGATGCCCCTTTTTGTTTGGAAGCTAGAATTTATAGCCGATCCCGACCGAAGCCACCCAAGGATCAAGGGTCACCTTGGACTTCAAAGCGCCAAAATTAATGTTGGCGTCGGTCTCAAAGGCTACGTGCTTCAAATCCACATTGACCGACCAAGGTCCTTTCGTGGCAATGTCAGCCCCGACCTGAAGGGCATAGCCAAAGTCGTCTTTCAGATCGACATTGAAGCCATTCTTGCCGTCTTGGGAAGCAAACCAAATGTAGGTGAAGCCCGCGCCAATATAAGGCGAGACACGAGCCTCTGGCGCAAAATGGTATTTGGCCGTCAAAGTGGGCGGCACGTGCCACAGCTCGGAGACCTCAATATTGGTCGTACCGCCAACAGCTTTCACTTTATGATTGCCAGACCCTGCAATAAGCTCCAACGAAACAGCAGGATTGACGTAATACTCGATGCCAATGGTCGGGACGAAGGAGTCATTGACCTTCACATTCAAGCCAGTGGATGCGCCGGCAGCGGTCAGAATCGCACCGCTTTCATCTGGAACAATGCCAGTCAGGCGCACGTCTAGCTTAATGGTGCCGGCTTTAGGTGTCTGAAAAGCGTCTTGCGCGAAGGCTGTGCCCCCGGTCAGTGCCATGGCGGCGATAGCGGTTATTAGAAGTCTTTTCATCTGCGTCCCCTCAGGAAATCTGCCTCAAACTAGGCTTTGAGAACGCCGAAACTTGTGGGCCTATACTCTGCCAAATTCGATTTGACACTTTGCCGCGCGACGGCGTGCCGCGCGTCCGCTTGACGCAGGCAAGCGTTTAACGCCCATAATGAGCGCAGATTTCGTCATTCAACCGATTGGGTTCGCACTGTGCGCTTAAAGCGCGCGCTCAACCATCATGGTCTTGATCTCGCCAATGGCCTTGGCGGGATTGAGGCCCTTTGGACAGACTTGGGCGCAATTCATAATGGTGTGGCACCGATAAAGCCGGAAGGGGTCTTCCAGATTATCCAGGCGCTTGCCTTTTTCTTCGTCGCGGCTGTCGATCAGCCAACGATAGGCTTGCAGCAGAACCGCGGGGCCTAAATAGCGATCGCCATTCCACCAATAGGATGGGCAAGAAGTGGAGCAACAAGCGCACAGGATACACTCATACAGACCGTCCATCTTTTCGCGGTCTTCTGGGCTTTGCTTCCATTCCTTCTCGGGCGCAGGTGTCGTCGTCTGCATATAGGGTTCGATGGAAGCATATTGTGCGTAGAAATTGGTAAGGTCCGGCACCAGATCCTTGATTACCGGCATGTGTGGCAACGGGCTGACAGACAAGGTGTCGCCTGGAATTTCGTCATGGCCCTTGGTGCAGGCCAAGGTGTTGCGCCCGCCAATATTCATCGCGCACGACCCGCACACGCCTTCGCGGCACGAGCGGCGGAAGGTCAAGGTCGCATCCATTGTGCTTTTGATATGGATCAGCGCGTCCAAGACCATGGGGCCGCATTGATCGACCGCGACGTCATAGGTGTCCCAGCGCGGATTCTGGCCCGTCTCCGGGTCATATCGATATATCTTAAACGTCCGCACTTTCTTAGCGCCGGCAGGGGCAGGATAATGCTTGCCCTTGGTCACCCGAGAATTGGCTGGAAGTGTAAGCTGTACCATGCGACGCGTATCCTCATACCGACTGCGGTAGATGTGACATAGTCCAAGTCATAAGCTTCGGCAAAGGGTTCTGGGCGCTGGAGTGCAGTAAAGCGACAGTCCATAAAGCAAAAGGCAGGCCCCGGTCACAGGGCCTGCCTTTTTTTGAAAGAAGACGCAGATTGTATTAGGCTTTTGCCGAACGGTTGAGCCGTTCAACGGACTGTTCTGGAAGAGGGAACATCGAGGCGTGCGGCGCGTCTTCTGCGATGACATCCACACTCTCA
>CALRLV020000096.1:0-9319 GCA_943368895.1 Ferrovibrio terrae | reverse complement strand
ACATCCCGGGCAGCTTATAATGCCGAATTCATCGCGCTTCGCGACCAAGTCGCCTCGGTCATCGCCAACGCGGTATTTGATGGTGGGAATGCGATTGACGGTGCCGCCGCCAACTTCACCTTCTTGGCCAATTCGACCGGCAGCTTGACCGTCACTTTGCCAATCATCGACTTGCGATTGGTCGCAGGTGCCGGCACCGCCGTCGCCGCACCGGCCGCCGACGTTTATTTGGGCACGACGGACGTTCTCGATACCGCAGCCAATGCCGCAACCGTTCGTGACCGGATTGCAGCGTCTCTTGAATATGTGAACTCCGAATTGGCGCGCCTTGGGGCCTCGGCCAAGCGGATTGAAAATCATGAGATTTTCGTCGGCAAGCTGCAAGACAGTATAAAGGGCGGCATTGGTAATCTGGTCGACGCCGACCTTGCGGTGGAGTCGGCACGCTTGCAAGCGGCCCAGGTTAAGCAACAATTGGGCACACAAGCTCTGTCGATTGCAAACCAAGCCCCACAAAGCATCCTGAGCTTGTTCCGTCAGTAAGCAATTGATTTAGAGCGTGGTTTTACTGATCAAGTGACTACAATTGATTGGAACACGCTTTAAGTCCGATTCAAGCGGGGCGTACAAAACTGTCGAGCACTTTCTTCTCGCCAGATTTTTCAAACTGAATGGTCAATTTAGACCCTTCGACATGGCGTACGGCACCATAGCCAAATTTGTCGTGGAAGATGCGTTGGCCAACGGCATAAGTGGCATCGGTGGCCCCGGTGCGCGCGAGAAGTTTCGCTTCGCCATCGATGATGGGCCCAGCAAAACCTTTCGCCATCCCAGGTGCTAGTTTGCCCAAAGCAGCGGCCGCCTGTGCGCGCTTCCAACCTGGACTTTCGTAACCCGTGCCAAACCCATTGCCGGGTTGGGTGGAAAGCGGGCCATAAGCAGCAAAGCGCTCTGCCGCGCCACCTGTACCTTGATTGAAATAGCCGGTGTCAGAAACCGCATCGACATGGCCATCAGGAAGTTCATCGACAAATCGGCTGGGCAGGACGCTGTTCCATCTGCCATAAATCTGGCGATTAGCCGCAAAGCTGATGCGTGCACTTTCCCGCGCCCGTGTGATGCCGACATAAGCAAGGCGACGCTCTTCCTCTAAGGCCTTGTCACCTTTTTCATCCAATGCACGTCTCGACGGAAAAACTTCTTCTTCCCATCCAGGCAGGAAGACCAAAGGCCACTCAAGACCTTTTGCCGCATGTAGCGTCAGAATTTGAACCGCATCACCCTCTTCGGTGCGATCGAGGTCCATCACCAATTCGATGTGTTCCAGATAGGCCGCCAGCGTATCGAACTGGCCCATAGAGCGGACCAATTCCTTCAAGTTATCGAGCTTGGAGACCGATTGTGGATTTTTGTCGGCTTTCAACATGTCGGTATAGCCGCTCTCATCAAGGATAAGCTCAGCCAATTCAGTGTGTGGTAATTCCAGCGCCCTTTTGCGCCAGTGTTCAAGTTGGTGGATGAAGCGCGTGAGACCTGTGCGTGCAGGTCCCTTCAATTCATCGCTTCCAAGCAATTGGCTCGCCATCGTGAACAATGGAACGCCAGCTAGACGGGCGGCAGTACCCAAGCGCTGCACACTCGTATCGCCAATCCCACGCTTGGGCACATTGACGATCCGCTCAAAAGCTAAATCATCATCAAGAGAACGGATGAGGCGCAAATAAGCATGCGCATCACGAATTTCTGCCCGTTCAAAAAAGCGCGGCCCACCGATGACTTTATAGGGGATCTGCAACATCAAGAAGCGCTCTTCAAAGGCGCGCATCTGCCAAGACGCACGCACCAAGACAGCACCTTCATCATACCGGCGGCCCGTGCGACGCCATTGCTCAATATCATCTGCAATTAAGCGCGCTTCGGCTTCCCCATCCCAAATGCCACGCACCAGCACGCGATCGCCATCTGGAATGTCGGTCCACAAGGTTTTGCCGAGCCGATTTTTGTTGCTGGCGATTAGTTGGCTGGCGGCAGCCAATATATGGGGGGTGGAACGATAGTTGCGCTCCAGCCGGACGATTTTGGCCCCCGGAAAATCATGCTCAAATCTCAAAATATTATCGACTTCGGCTCCGCGCCAGCCGTAGATTGATTGATCATCGTCGCCCACGACGCAGATATTTTTGCGCTTCCGCGCCAACAGGCGCAGCCACAAATATTGGGCGACATTGGTATCTTGATACTCATCGACCAGAATATATTTGAAGCGGTCGTGATATTCTGCCAGAAGGTCGGGCTCTTTCAAAAAGAGACTGATAGTCTCCAGCAAGAGATCGCCGAAATCGACGCAATTGAGCACCTTGAGGCGGGATTGGTACAGCGCATAGAGCTTCGCTCCCTTACCATTGGCGAATAGAAACGACTCGTCGGCTGGCACTTTATCGGGTGTGAGCGCGCGGTTCTTCCAGCCATCGATTAAGCTTGCGAGGAAGCGCGGCGTCCAGCGCTTTTGGTCGATGTTCTCTGCCTCAATCACCTGCTTCATCAAGCGGATTTGATCATCGGTATCTAGGACCGTGAAACTGGGCTTAAGGCCGACCAATTCTGCATGGCGGCGCAAGATCATCGCACTGGTTGAGTGGAATGTGCCCAGCCAACGTAGGCCCTCGGCCGCAGGCCCAATCAGAAGCTGGGTCCGATCGCGCATTTCGCGTGCCGCTTTATTGGTGAAAGTAACCGAAAGAATTTCCCAAGGCTTTGCGCGCCCAGTCACCAACAATTGTGCTAATCGCGATGTCAGCACTTTGGTTTTACCCGTACCCGCCCCCGATAACACCAGAACGGGGCCATCCAAGGCTTCAACGGCTTCGCGCTGTTGTTCGTTGAGGCCCATCATCCATGGGTGCTCAGTCCCGACCGCAGAACCCGGCGCGCGCGCCATCGCGCGTTGAGAAATCGTCAAGGCAGGTTGGGGAGAATGGGGCTCACTGGACATGGCGTTGATTCGCTAAGATAAGAACGATAAGCGAACATAGGGATTAAATGTGCGCTTGTCGCGTAGTTCACGCAATCTCGTCTGCGTGAGGCGTTAGGCCACTGTTTTGCCGCAAAATGGATTATGACAGGCATGATGATACGCATTCTTTTTCTGACCAGCGCTATGGCCTGCTCGTTGGCCGCCTCGCCTGCCTTGGCCCAGTCCAGTCGCACCATTGAGTCTGCCCCATTACAGGAAGTTGGCCCTTGGGGCGCAGCGGCGCTGCCCCTTGGTCTTGAGAGGCTGGATAGCGACCTTTGGCAGGGAGCTGACCCGGGTACATTGGCCTTGGCGTTTGAGCGGATCGGCCCGGATTTGCGATTTCCGAGCCTGCAGCGTTTGGTCCGCCAAGCTGTATTTTCAGGTGGTTCAGCCCCTGTAGGCGACATTGAGTTAGCCCGCGCACGGTTTTTGGCAGCCAATCGATTGGGCCCGTCAGAGGCAGCTACGCGCCTTTTTCAAACAGTGCCGCGCTTAAGCGCCGACCCTGCACTTTTAAATCTTGCGATTGATGCCGCTTTTCGCGCTGGTCGAGCCGACGAGGCTTGCGGATGGGTTGCCTCACCAGGGTTAGATGAAGCCAATAATACCAGTGCGAGCCCAAGTTGGCTGGAAACGCGGGCCACTTGTTATGCGTTAAATGGCGAAGCCGGTGCCGCAAATCTTTCGGTCGACCTAGCCAGGGGCAAAGGTCAGACAGATACGTGGCTTGGCCGCGCGGTTGCGGCTGTATCAGGCCCTGTCACAAACCCTCCACCCTTTCGGGCAGAAAGCGGCCGCGCCATCGCGTTGAGCATGAAAGCGCAATTGAAATTGCCAAAGGCGCTGGCAACCAATGGCGATCCGGCAGCATTATCTTCGCTCCTGAATTGGCCGGATTTCCAAACGCGCTTCCCAACAGAAGAAGTCATGCCATTGCTTCGGCGCGCCGCCCAGACGGGGGTGGCCTCACCCGCTCAAGAAGCGCTTTTACGGATCCCATTCCCACCCCCAGTGCCAGAAGTGGAAACATCCCCTGGGCCGCAGGGCACCGTTTTAGCTGAAACCCTAGCCCCTTCCCCGCCTTCGCCGCCGATCGCTGAGACTTGGGCAAAAGCGTTTAGCCAAGCCACGAGTGCACAGGGCAGGGCCTTGGAGGCACGCCTTTTGGTAAGCGACCTCAAAGAACTGGTCGAAATCGCACCCGACCAAATCCCGCCCTTAGCCATGCAAACCCTGGCTGAGGCCGCGCTATGGGTGGGTGATGTCAAACTTGCAAAAGCGCTCGAAATCCGCAGCCCGTCGCCACTTTCGCCTCGGCAACGTCTTGCCTTAGCCATGCTGGACCCGGTGGCAGGTGACCGCCCTGTACAGCGCCACATTGAGGCAGCGGCCAATCCCAGCGCCCAGCGTCAGGCCATCCGCGATGCATTGATTGCTTGGTCTGCCGGAATGCCAACACTTGGCGGGTTATCGGCTTTGGTTCAACCCGGTCTGCCAGATGTGAAGAGCGGGCAATCTGGCCTTAGGACCGCTCTGACGTTAGCAGCAGAGCGCGGATCAAAGGGCGAAGTTGTCCTTTTGGTAGGGCTTGCCTTGCAAGGCCAAGAACCCGCCAGCGCAGACGCCGAAACAGTTGCCATTGCGGTCAGAGCTCTGCGAAGTGTTGGCTTGACGGCGCAAGCTGTGGATCTCGCACGCGATTACCTCTTGTCTTTGGACTTGGTGGTGCCAACCCGCGCGGCGCCAGCACCTACGCCTAATGCCCAACCTGCAACTGCGAGGCCAGGTCCGGCACCATCCTCGTCATCCGCAGGCTTGCGGACAAACACGGCAGCACCAACTCAGGCCAAACCAGCGACACCGGCCGCGACCGCTCAGCCCAATCAGGCAAAGCCGGCCCCAACCGCTCGCCCGGCAACACCGAACACACCTGCACCGAAGGCCAAGCCCAAAGCGTCAACTAAGCCGAGCTGGACCCCACCTAAGTGATTGCGCTTATTGAAGCTTTCTTGGAAATGATTGGGGTGGAGCGTGGTGCCGCCGGCAATACATTAGATGCCTATCGGCGCGACCTGACCGATTTTGCGGAATTTCTAACCAGCCGTCAGGCAGAAGCCCTTGTCGCTGACCATCACGATATCGAGGCTTTTGCACAAGATTTAAGTGTTCGCGGCCTTAGCAGCACAACGATTGCCCGCCGCCGAGCCGCATTGCGCCAATTCTATCAATTCGCGGTCAGCGAAGGTTGGCGCTCCGATGACCCAACACGGCGCTGGGATGGCCCCAAACGCGCCCGCACTCTACCCAAAACAGCGGAAGTGGCCGACATTGATGCACTTCTGGCAGCGGCGACTACGCTGAAGGGCTGGAAGGCTGCGCGGGCGACCTGCCTGATTGAACTCGTTTATGGATCTGGCTTGCGCGTTAGCGAATTGGTCGGACTGCCGATGCGCGCAGTACCCAAGCCAGAGATTGCTGCCATGCGGGTTAAGGGCAAAGGCGGCAAGGAGCGGCTCGTGCCCTTGGGTTCCCATAGCAGGAAAGCTTTGGATGCTTGGCTGATCGTGCGGAGCGAGAGCTTGCCTGAAGGCCATCTAAAAGCAGAGGCCGAGAAGTTTCTCTTTCCGGCCAAGGGAAAGGCTGGCCATTTTGGTCGTCGGGAATTCGCGCGGCTTTTGGATGAGTTGGCCATCAAGGCAGGGCTTGATCCAAAGAAGATGAGCCCGCACGTGCTGCGCCATGCTTTTGCGACTCATTTGGTGGAAGGCGGCGCGGACCTACGATCGGTGCAAGTGATGCTTGGCCATGCCGATATCGCCACCACCCAGATTTACACCCATGTGGCCGATGCGCGCTTGACGGAGCTGGTGACGCGCAACCATCCACTCGCGCAGCGCACAAAAAAGGGCCCTTGAGGGGCCCCATCGCGCGATCGTATTGATCTAACATGAATTAAGCGGAATGCCGCTTTGCTGCGCGGATCATTGCCGCCTCATCCAAAAATGCCTGTTCGCGCTTGGCCTTCGACGCATTGGTCCGGCTTACACGACGTTCTTCAAGCATTTCGAATTTCTTTTGCTCTTCAAAAGCTGCCTGCAAGTCACCACGCAGCGCTTCCAATTGCTCTTCCACACCGACGAGGGATGCTTCAAGATTGGCGCGTTGCGCAACCAATACTTGGGAATATGCAACCCAATGTCCCATCATCGCAGGATCTGCTTCGGCGCGCGCGCGCTCCCGCTTCTCGGCGACCAATAGATCAGACTTTTTGCGCTCAATATCTTCGCGCGTGCGCTCAGCCGCGCTGATCAGCATCTGCACGCTGTCGACCTTATGCTTGGCCAATTTGATGAGCGTTGAGCCGGTTTTCATTATGACTTTCCCTGCGTTACATGTCCTATGTACACGCTGTGGGTTAAGAAATCGCTCTTTCGATCTGTAGAATTTTCCCGCGGGTAGGAAAACTGCATCATAGGCTCAAAGACTTAGATCAGCTTTGTGCGATCATGATGTCGGACAGACGTTGAAAGGTCTCCGCAAAGGTTGTGCGTTCTTGCTTGCCCTGGCTCAAGAATTCCTCGAGCGGCTCGGCCAAAGCAATGGCGCGATCCGTGCTTGGGTCTGCACCGCGCCGATAGGCACCAAGGCGGATTAGTTCCTCCATATCCGAATAGGCCGCCAATGCGCGTTTGGCATCGCGGACCAAAACTTGTTCCTCCGGCGCATGGCATTCCGGCATGAGTCGTGAAACGGACTTGAGAATATTGAGCGCGGGGAAGCGCCCCCGTTCCGCAATTGCGCGCTCCAGAACCAAGTGGCCGTCGAGGATCCCTCGGACGGCATCGGCAACAGGCTCATCATGGTCCCCACCATCGACCAGCACAGTAAAGAGGCCCGTAATGGACCCAGTCTGATCCCCTCCTGTTGGCGCACCGGGTCCAGCACGTTCCAACAGTTTTGGAAGTTCGGCAAAGACGGTTGGCGTATAGCCCTTGGTTGTTGGTGGTTCACCCGTCGCTAGGCCGATCTCCCGTTGGGCCATGGCAAAGCGCGTCACACTGTCAAACAGGCAAAGGACTTGAAGGCCTTGGTCACGGAAATGCTCTGCCACAGCGAGAGTGGTATAAGCAGCTTGGCGGCGCTTGAGGCTGCTTTCGTCTGAGGTAGCGACAACAACGACAGAGCGGCGCAAGCCTTCGGTGCCCAAAGTGTCTTCGACGAATTCTTTGACTTCGCGACCGCGCTCGCCAATCAGGCCGATGACGACCACATCAGCAGCAGCCCCCTTTGCCAATTGCGACATAAGAACAGACTTTCCGACGCCCGAACCTGCGAAGATGCCCATGCGCTGGCCTTGGCAGAGTGCACAAAAGGCATCGATGGCCCGGATGCCCGTTTCCATCCGCTCGCCGACGCGGACGCGGGTATGGGCCGGGGGAGGGACACCCCGTAAGAGGCGAGGATGGGAACCATTCGGTACTGGAGGTCCACCGTCGACAGGATTACCAAATGCATCAATCACCCGACCCAGCCACGAAGACGATGGCGCAATCATGGGCGAGGTACCTTCAAAGACAAGGCTAGCCCCAGCGCGGAGGCCTTCCACAGTTTCAAACGGCATAAGAAGTGCGCGCCCGTCGCGATAGCCAACGATTTCTAGGCGGGCAAAGCCTTCTGCCGCCTCAACAATTGCCCGAGCGCCAAGCGCCATTGCTTGAGGCGGGCCGCTGGCCTCTACCATTAGGCCTTTGACGGCAACAATCCGACCTTCATAGCGTGTGTGGTCCTGACGCTTCAGGGTTTCGGCCAAATCAGCCAAGCGTACACCGCTGCTTACTCGTGAATGTCCGTCTGGACGCATCCTGCCGCCCTGCTTTCTCTGCTAAAACCCGTCACACTTAAGACGCCATGTGAAGAAATGAGTGAACATGGTTGATAAAGTCGCATTTGAAGTGCTTCGCGTTAACCTGTCGTAAAGATCAATTCGGCAAACGTAAGCCCAACATATGGAAAATGTCAGACAAGCCGCAAAAAGCGGTTAACCATCTTTAAGCAAATCAGCTTAGGCATGGGTCGTTGGTTGTTACACCGCCCATTAAGGGCATGTCGGAGGGGGCTCCATGCGGGTTCTGTTAATTGAAGACGATAGCGCGACGTCGCAGTCGATTGAGTTAATGCTGAAGTCTGAGGGCTTCAATATCTACACGACTGACCTTGGCGAAGAAGGCGTCGATCTGGGCAAGTTGTATGACTACGACATTATCTTGTTGGACTTGACCTTGCCTGACATGAATGGCTTCGACGTGTTGCGGCAGTTGCGCAATTCTCGTGTCGGTACGCCAATCCTGATCCTTTCTGGGACAAGCGATATTGACACCAAAGTCCGTGGCCTCGGCGTTGGCGCAGACGATTTCGTCGCGAAGCCATTCCACAAAGACGAATTGGTAGCCCGCATCAATGCGGTGGTTCGCCGCTCGAAGGGCCATTCACAGTCGATGATTCGCACCGGCGACATCGTGGTGAACCTCGATCAGAAAACAGTTGAAGTGAACAACCAACGCGTTCATCTGACTGGCAAAGAATATCAAATGCTGGAGCTACTCTCTTTGCGGAAGGGTACGACCCTGACCAAAGAAATGTTCTTGAACCACCTATATGGCGGCATGGACGAGCCCGAACTGAAGATCATCGACGTGTTTATCTGTAAGCTTCGCAAGAAGTTGGCAGCATCTGCCGATGGTCAGCACCACATTGAAACAGTTTGGGGCCGCGGTTACGTATTGCGCGACCCAACTCCAGGCGAGCAATCGGCTGCGGCGTAAAAGGCTGCATCTAACTTCTGCTTTGATTTCAAATACCTTAAGAAAGGGCTCGTCATCTGGCGGGCCCTTTTTCAATTCCGATTAACCACGTGGCACAATACTTGCTGGTAAGCTCTATAGACACACAAGGTGTCATAAGATGGAACACAGCGATGAGAGATGCCCCACGTTATACCGTTGAAGCTTCATTCCGCCCGCGGGTATTGCGCGATTATAGCGAGCCCGTGATCCGTCCAGCGGTTCGCCTTAAAGTGCAACCGACCTTTTGGCAAAAACTGTGGCGCGCCCTCGGCTTCTAAGTCAGGCTTCGATTTCAAGATTACTCTCAGCCGTCCAGATGTCGACTGCCGAGATAATTACAGGCTCAAGCGTAGAAATCACTTTCCCTGAAAGTCCAGCTGATCTATTTGTTATAACAAATGGATCAGCTTAGGACAAAACCATGACCCCACCAGCAACGGCATTGCGCAATTACGACGCG
>CALRLV020000095.1:0-9328 GCA_943368895.1 Ferrovibrio terrae | reverse complement strand
GCGGTACGTTCGACGTGTCCGTGCTGGAAATCGGCGACGGCGTGTTTGAAGTGCGCTCTACCAATGGCGACACCTTCCTCGGCGGGGAAGATTTCGACATGCGGATCGTCGACTATCTGGCTGACGAATTCAAAAAGGAAAAAGGCGTCGACCTGCGCAATGATAAATTGGCGCTGCAACGTCTGAAAGAAGAAGCCGAAAAGGCGAAGAAAGAACTGTCGACCACCGCTCAATATGAAGTGAACCTGCCGTTCATCACCATGGACGCAACCGGCCCACTTCACTTGAACCTGAAGCTGACCCGCTCGAAGCTGGAAGCTTTGGTCGATGATTTGGTTTCGCGTACAATTGATCCTTGCAAAGCCGCGTTGAAAGACGCTGGCCTCACCGCGGCTGACATTGATGAAGTGGTCTTGGTCGGTGGCATGACCCGCATGCCAAAGGTGCAAGAAGCCGTGAAGCAATTCTTCGGCAAAGAGCCCCACAAGGGTGTGAACCCCGATGAAGTGGTGGCTTTGGGTGCTGCGATCCAAGCAGGCGTGTTGCAAGGCGACGTGAAAGACGTGTTGTTGCTGGACGTGACGCCCTTGTCTTTGGGCATCGAAACCAAGGGCGGCATCTTCACCCGTTTGATCGAGCGCAACACCACCATCCCAACCAAGAAGAGCCAAGTCTTCTCCACCGCAGACGACAATCAGTCTGCCGTGACCATCCGCGTGTTCCAAGGCGAACGCGATATGGCTGCGGACAACAAGTCGCTGGGCCAGTTCGACCTCGTCGGCATCCCACCCGCCCCCAGCGGCGTGCCACAAATCGAAGTGACCTTCGACATTGACGCCAACGGCATCGTGTCGGTCTCGGCAAAGGACAAGGCAACCAATAAAGAGCAATCGATCCGCATTCAGGCCAATGGCGGTCTGTCCGATGCTGATATTGATCAAATGATCAAGGACGCCGAAGCCAATGCCGATGCTGACAAGAAGAAGCGCGACTTGGTGGAAGCCAAGAATGGCGCAGAAAGCTCTGTCCATATGGTTGAAAAGCAATTGGGCGAGTTTGGCACCAAGCTGGAAGTCGCAGATCGCGAAGCCATTGAAGCAGCCGTAGCTGCCACCAAGGAAGCCGCTTTGGGTGAAGATGTCGAAGACATCCAAGCCAAGACCCAAGCTCTGATGCAGGCTGCCATGAAGATTGGTGAAGCCATGTATGCTGAGCAACAAGCCAATGCGGCGGAAGCCGATGCCAAAAAAGATGCGGGCGATGACGGCGTTGTCGACGCAGACTTCGAAGACGTCACCGACGACAAGAAGTAATCGAAACACCCCCTTGCGGATGGGCCTTTTGGGCTTTTCAGCAAGGGGGTTCGCTTCGAGCCTTGGTTGAAGGACGCGCTGCCTCTCCCGCATTCCTACCAAGCCTAACGTGTTCGCCAGCGATCGTGGTCTACACGCAGAGCGCACACAAAGTGACTTCTAGTAAACAATCCAGCTCTATTTCGGGGATCTTATGAGCGACGATTATTATGATCTTCTGGGCGTGGCCCGCGACGCGGATGAGGCAGTGCTGAAAAGCGCCTACCGCAAGAAGGCCATGCAATGGCACCCCGACAAAAACCCCGGCAATGCCGAGGCTGAGGCAAAATTCAAAGACATCAATGAAGCCTATGCGGCGCTGTCAGACCCGCAAAAGCGGGCAGTCTATGATCGCTATGGCAAGGCAGGCCTCAATGGCGGCATGGGCGGCGGTGGTGGCGGCTTCCAAGGCGATGCGGGCGACATTTTCGAATCCGTCTTTGGCGATATTTTTGGCGAAGTCTTTGGCGGCAGGCGCACGCAGCAACGCGCAGGCCCGGCGCGCGGCGCGGACTTGCGCTATGACTTTGAAATTACTTTAGAAGAAGCTTTCCGCGGCAAGGACGCCGAACTTAACATCCCGACCAATCAGGTTTGCGATGTGTGCGATGGTTCTGGCGCAGAGCCTGGTACCCGTCCGGAAGTCTGCCCAACTTGTAGCGGCACCGGCCAAGTTCGCGCCCAACAGGGTTTCTTCATGATGCAACGGACCTGCCCCACCTGTCATGGGCGCGGCACGATCATCAAAAAGCCCTGTAAGTCCTGCCATGGCCATGGCACCAAGCAAGTCGAACGCACCTTGTCGGTGGCGATCCCAGCTGGCGTTGAAGATGGCACGCGGGTACGTTTGACAGGCGAAGGTGAATTGGGGGCACGCGGTGGCCCACGTGGCGACCTCTATGTGTTCCTTTCTGTCAAAAAACATGAGTTGTTTGAGCGTGATGGCCCAAGCCTTTATTGCCGCATTCCCGTCACCATGACGACGGCGGCTTTGGGCGGCAAGATCGAAGTGCCAACGATTGATGGCGGTAAGGCAGAGCTTGATATCCCCGAAGGCAGCCAAACCGGCCGTCGCATCCGCCTGCGCCACCATGGCATGACGACGTTGAAGTCGGCCCTGCGCGGCGACATGCATGTCGAACTCTTCGTCGAAACCCCACGAAGTCTTTCCGCGCGACAAAAAGAACTCTTGCGCGAGTTTGCTGGCGAATGCGGCGAGAAGAGCCACCCAGAGCACACAGGCTTTTTCGATAAAGCCAAGGGCTTTTGGGACAAAGTGACCGGGACGGAGTGATCAGCCCGCTTTAAGCGGCCGCTTGGCCATCAGGGTGCGGGTCATGACGCTCATCACCAGAAGGCCATCTTGATCTTGCACTTCATGGCTGGCCGTCAGCACGCCTTCGCGGTCATTGCGGTCTTCTGTGGCCAAAAACGTCAGGCGAACGGACAATTCCTCGCCGGCATAGACCGCCTTATAATAGCGCAGCGCATCTTGGCCTAAGCGCTGCAACACAGGCCATTCGCGGGTCTCTTCCCATAGCATGCGACGCCACAAGGCATAGACATGACTTTCTGCCGCGCGCGGCCCTGCCCCTTCGCGCCCCTTTTCGCTGGTCTTTAAAGGCAAATTGGGGGCAAAGCGCTCATGAAATAAGCTAATATCCTCTGCACTTACCAAGGCCGCGCCGAAATCATAGGTTCGCCCGACGATGATATCCTCAAACCACCAGCCCGGTTGTCTCGGCAAAATGCTCACGCAGAAGTCCTTTCCGTTTTCGACCCCCAAAAAGGGTTCAGGCCCGACAGTCTGACGGTGGTTTATTTCGCTTGGTTTTTCCAGCCCTAGTTTCCGTCATCACAGTGTTTTTCTGCGCGACCCAGACCCGCGCCATTGGCCAGAAGTTCGAAGGACGCTAAGTAAGGCTGGAAAAGGACTGTCTGTATGAAACGCGCGCTTTTGGCTCTCTGGCTCTTGTTCTCGTGGGTTGGCTTCGCGCAGGCGCAAGTGCCCGCTGGGGTCTCCACGCCGATTGGAATCAGCGCCAGCTCGCAAAATGTCGAAATCACGCTGATTAGCGAGCGGGCAGCCGTTCAAGCCGGAGACGTCTTCCACGTCGCCATCCTGCAAAAGATTGCGCCGGACTGGCATACCTATTGGCGCAACCCCGGCGATTCTGGTGAGCCGACTTATTTGAACTGGACTTTGCCAGACGGGGTTAAGGCGGGCGAAATTAAATGGCCTGCCCCTACTGCCATCCCCTTTGGCCCCTTGGTCAATTATGGCTTTTCAAAATCAGTGGTCTTGCCGGTGGAAGTGCAGATTCCGGCTAACGCCAAGCCCGGCACCAACATCTCGCTCAAAATAGATGCCACATGGCTTGAATGTGCCGATGTCTGCATTCCGGGCGAAGGCAGCGTAGCACTTTCTCTTCCCGTTGAAGCCACAAAGCGCGACAGTGGCGATGCCTCCGCCATCCAAGCCGCGCTCGCGTCTTTGCCTAAGCCCTTGCCCGGCAAAGCCCATTTGACTGATCTGGGCGCTGGTGGCTTGCAATTGGTGGTCACCGGCGTGCCTGCAAACGGCAAAGCCTATTTCTTTCCCCATGAGCTGAAGCTGGGCGCACTGGTTGATTTTGCCGCGCCGCAAGAATTTGTGCGCGGCAAGGATGGCTTTGGCCTCAATCTGGTGAAGTCCAAGTCGCTGCCAGACCCATTCGTCGGTCCGTTTGAGGGTGTTTTGGTGGTTGGCGATGGCAAGGATGCCAAAGCTTACAGCCTTAATGCGGAGCTGATCGCAGCGGCACCAATGGCGGCTGCAGCGGGTTCAAAGCCAGCTGGCGGGAGCGATGTTGGCCTGATGCAAGCGCTGTTGTTCGCCTTCCTTGGTGGCCTGATTTTGAACCTCATGCCCTGCGTATTCCCAATCTTGTCCATGAAGGCCTTGGGCCTATTGGAAGCCTCGCACGGGGATAAGGCCGAAGCGCGCACCCACGGCCTTTGGTACGGGTTTGGGGTATTGGCCTGTTTTCTGGGGCTCGCTGGCCTGTTGATTGGATTACAGGCCGCTGGCATGGCCGTAGGTTGGGGCTTTCAATTACAATCACCCGCCATCATCGTTGGCCTGGCGGTTTTAATGGTTCTGATCGGCTTCAATCTGTTAGGCTTTTATGAGATTGGCACCTCGCTGCAGGGCGTAGGCGCAGGCCTTGCGGGCAAAAGCGGGCATACAGGCTCTTTCTTTACCGGCGTCTTGGCCGTCGTGGTTGCCGCCCCCTGTACCGCCCCATTCATGGGTGTCGCTTTAGGCTTTGCTGCAACCCAGCCCCCGATTGGGGCTTTGAGCGTCTTTGCAGCCTTGGGCGTGGGCTTTGCAGCGCCTTTTGTGGCGCTGACCTTTATGCCGGGCCTGATGCGCGCCTTGCCAAGACCTGGACCTTGGATGAGCCGCCTGCGCGAGGCCTTATCCTTCCCCATGTTTGCAACGGCCATTTGGTTGATCTGGGTCAGTAGCGCCCAAGTTGGTCAAGCCGGTGTTTTGGCGGCCCTTGGTGGCATCTTGGCTGCAGGCCTTGCGGTTTGGATCTGGCGGACGTGGCAAGGCCGGACGGGGCGCGCCCTCGCTATACTGGTCCTGACTGCAGGCTTAGTTGGGGCAGGAACTTATGTGACCCAAGCCCCCGCAAAGGCGACAGAAGCCGCCTCTGCAAGCTTTGGTGGCGAGCCTTGGACGCCAGCGCGTGTCGAAGCGCTCCAACAAGAGGGCAAGACCGTTTTCGTCAATTTCACCGCCGACTGGTGCGTGACCTGCAAGGTCAATGAAGTCACCGTCTTTGCAGACCCTGAGGTGCGCGAGGCCTTAAATGGTGACAAAGCGGTCTATCTGGTGGCGGACTGGACCAGTCGCGATGATGTGATCGCTACGACGCTGGCAAGCCACGGGCGCGTGGGTGTACCCCTCTATCTGGTCTATAAGCCGGGCGTGGCCGAACCCCAGATCCTACCACAATTATTGAGCGCTGAGGTCGTCAAAACCGCCCTGAACTAGGAGGAGAGCCGATGAGATTTGTTTGGCTGACAGCCGCATTGGCTCTGGCGAGCTTCAGTTGGATCGATAGTCGCGCGGGCGGCATGTATTCCCCAACCGAGCCCAACTCGCACCCCAAGACCAAGGGCGTGCCGCCTGTGCCCGGTGCCATGGCCCCCAGCATCTCCATGCAAGATACCAGTGGGCGCAAGTTTAATTTGAGCGCCTATCGTGGCAAAATTATCGTGCTGGAATGGACCAATTTTGAATGCCCCTATGTCGCCCGCCATTATGGCAGCGGCTCAATGCAGGCGGTGCAGGCTGCAGCCCTGAAAGATGGCGTCGTTTGGTTGACAATTTTCTCCTCAGCACCGGGCAAGCAAGGCTATCAGGATAGCCGCGGTGCTGACTATTTCACCGCCGAAAAAGGGTCAAAGCCCACCGCCAAAGTGCTGGATCCAACTGGCGTGGTCGGGCGGGCCTTTGGCGCACGGACCACCCCGCACATGTTTGTAATCGATGAAACAGGCCATATCGCTTATGCCGGCGCAATCGACGACCAACCCCGCGCGGTGCTGCCCGCAGGCGCTGTCGCAAGAAATTATGTGCGTGAAGCGATAAATGCAGTCAAAAACAAACAAACCCCGGCCATCCGCGCCACAGCGGCCTATGGGTGTTCGATCAAATATTCGGGTACTTAGTCGTCGGCTTCCGCCAAACGACGGGCGGTATCGTCGGCGATCAGCGCCTCGACCATTTCTTCTAAGCCACTGCCCTCAAGAAGTGTATCGAGCTTGTAAAGCGTCAGATTGATGCGGTGATCCGTCACGCGGCCTTGCGGAAAATTATAGGTACGGATGCGTTCAGACCGATCACCAGAGCCGACTTGGCTTTGACGGCTGGCTGAGCGTTCTGCCGCAACGGCGGCGCGCTGTTGCTCATAGAGGCGCGCCTTCAAGGTCCGCATTGCATTGGCGCGGTTTTGGTGTTGGGATTTTTCCGACGAGGTTACCACAATCCCACTTGGGATGTGGGTCAGGCGGACGGCGGAATCAGTCTTGTTGACGTGCTGACCACCTGCCCCGGACGAGCGATAGGTGTCGATGCGGATGTCTTTTTCGTGGACTTCAATTTCCACATCTTCACGGGCTGGCAGCACTGCGACGGTTGCAGCTGAGGTGTGAATGCGACCGCCAGCTTCGGTCACCGGTACGCGTTGGACGCGGTGCACGCCGCTTTCAAACTTCATGCGCCCAAAGGCCCCTTCACCCGAAACCGAGGCGATGATTTCCTTATAGCCGCCCATTTCGCCGTCCGAGACGCTTTCAACTTCTACGCGCCAACCGCGCATAGCGGCATAACGCTGATACATGCGGAATAGGTCACCAGCGAACAGGGCCGCTTCATCGCCACCAGTTCCGGCGCGCACTTCCAAGATTACGTCAGCCTCGTCGTCTGCATCCTTGGGCAAGAGCAGGATTTGCAAATCCTGCTCCATAGCCGGAATAGATTCCCTCAGTATCTCCAGCTCGGCCTGAGCCATCTGCGCCATTTCGTCATTATTGGGCAGATCAAGGATCATTTGCTCGAGCTCAACGCGCTCGGCGCGCGCTTTCTCCAACGAACGAATCGCATCGGCAACCGGCGCAAGGCTGGAGCGCTCTTTCGACAAGCGCATGATCTCGCCCCCGTCCGAACAAACAGACAAACGGGCATCGATCTCGTCAAAGCGGTCGAGAACACGAAAAAGGCGATCTTGGGTCAGGCGCATGAGACCGCGGCGGTTAGCATGACATGGGAGGGTCGGTCGAGGGATGGACACACAAGCGTGGAGCAGTTGGACGCACCAATGCGTGCCTCAAACGAAAAACGCGACCCCGAAAGGTCGCGCTTTAAAGGCTATGTGGCTTGGGCGGTGGCCACCCAAAGCCAAACACCAAGTTTAGGCTGCTGCAGTTTCAGCCAGCTTTGCTTTGATGTCGCGGCGAATCTTGCGCGCACGATCCGACATCTTGGTCTCATCGATCTTTACGATGAAGCCATCGAGGCCACCGTTGTGATCGACCGAGCGCAGAGCTGCCATGGTGATGCGCAACTTGAAAGCGCGGCCCAAAGCATCCGACGCCAAGGTGACGTCTTGCAGGTTTGGCAAATAGCGACGCTTGGTCTTAATGTTGGAGTGGCTGACGATGTGGCCAACCATAGGTCCAGTTCCAGTCAATTCGCAACGGCGCGACATGGCGATTTCTCTCTTGTTAAAGCCTTGTCACCCTCGAATAAGAGTGTTCATCGGCGAATTCGTGATTTCTGCCTTTTCCAGAACCTTCAGCCCACACCGTCGTGGGCCGGTACAGGATTGGACCAGCCAGAAGAGCGGCGCGGATACGGGTTTGTGAGGATAAAGTCAAGACAAAGGGCGGTTTCAAACTGCCAAACCGATGTTGGGCGTGGCAGCTGTGCCGTCTGACCGCAACGGACCGCTTTTTGCCGCTTTCTCATCAGATATTAACTTTATCGCCGCACTGAGGCCGTATTCCTTAACTAGGTGTCGATTCTTACAGTTTCGTTCCTAATTTCTGTTCGCGCGAACAGAGCTGACCATTGAACCCATTAGTGAGGCGTGCATGGACGCGGTAGCCACAGTAACAAGCTTTTCCTTCCTCGATTTGTTCCTCAAAGCCGACTGGATCGTTAAGGCGGTGATGATCGGATTGGCCTTAGCCTCGGTCTGGTCTTGGGCAGTTGCGATCGACAAATGGCTGCAAATCCGCAAGCTGGAGGCGGGTGCCCGCATTGTTGAAGCCGCTTTGGCTGAGGGTCGTGGCATCGATGCCATCGAAGAAAGCGCGAAGCCAGGCGATGCCATGGCACGGGTTGTCGCTGTGGGTATGGCAGAAGCCCGCCTCGCCCGCCGCATTCCAAATCAAACAGAGGTTGGTCTTGGCCGCGCGATTGAGCGGATGGAACGGGTGATGCAAGCAGCCACCGCGCGGGAAATGGCGCGTGCCGAACGCGGCCTTGCGATCTTGGCCACCATTGGCTCGTCCGCGCCCTTCGTCGGACTGTTTGGAACCGTCTGGGGCATCATGAATGCCTTTCGAGGGATTGCCCAATCGCGAGATACGAATTTGGCAGTTGTGGCCCCGGGTATTGCAGAGGCCTTGTTTGCCACCGCACTGGGTCTGTTGGCGGCTATCCCCGCTGTTATTTTCTACAATTGGCTCGCAGGGAGCCTAGACCGGTTCGCCACTCGCTTGGACGCGTTGAGTGACGATGTGATCGCGCGGGTCTCCCGCCGTTTGCAGGACCCGAATTAATATGGCGATCGGGATTGGATCTCGGCGCGGAGCCGGTAAACGCGGCCGACGCAGCCGCCGTCTGATGGGCGAGATCAACGTCACGCCCTTTGTCGACGTGATGCTGGTGTTGTTGATCATCTTCATGGTGGCAGCGCCCTTGTTAACGGTAGGTGTGCCGGTGGATCTGCCCAAGACGGAGGCCAAAAGCTTGCCCAGCGAGCAAGAACCGCTGACGGTAACGATCCTCGCTAATGGCCAAGTCTATTTGCAGAACGAGGTGGTGGCTTATGATCAATTGCTGCCACGGCTGACCGCTTTGGCTGGCGAAGGCTATGATCGCAGAATCTTTATTCGCGCTGCCGAAAAAGCCCCGTATGGGATTGTGATGCAAGTCATGGCTCGGGTGAATTCAGCTGGCTATCGCAATCTGGGATTGGTGACCGATACGGTCGAGCAATAGGATAGGCCCCGAGCGCATGCGCGCCAGTGACCCCCATATCGCCAGTATGAAGTGGCACGAGCCCAGTCCGTTTGGGCCGGGCGTCGCCGTGTCGGCTGTGGTGCATGCAGGGATAATCGCGCTGGGTCTTGTGCTGTGGCAGAGCCCGCCCGCCTTCACACCTGAAGATGTTATTCCTGTTGCAATTGTCGCC